>JAWOKW010000163.1:0-7113 GCA_033854095.1 Candidatus Methanoperedens sp.
AGGATTCTGGATTTCCTTTTAAGACCCCTATCATTTGAAGAGTTCCTTGAAATGAAAGGAAAGGATATAAGAACGATAAAAGAAAAACCGCAGCTCTGGAAACGCGAACTTCTGCCGCTCTTCTACAGATACATCAAATACGGCATGTTCCCTGAGCTTGTCAATGAAGATGATGAGGATTTTGCAAGAAGATATATTTTAAATAATGTAATTGATAGAATAATATATAAAGATCTGCCTGAAGAATTCGAACTTAAAGATATAGAGCTTCTTAAAAATTTAGTTTACTTGCTCGGTAAAAATCCAGGCATGATAGTTAACTACAGGGAAATATCCAAGAATCTTGGAAAAGATCAGAGAACAATTGCAAATTATTTTGAATATCTGGAATTCGGGCTGTTAATAAAATTCGTATTTAACTATCGTGGAAGCCCGATGGCAAGCCTGCGAAAGCTGAAAAAGGCATATTTCTCTACATCAAATATCGCATTTGCTTTCAATCCAGACCTGGACAGGGCTCTCCCGCGAATGCTGGAAAACGCAGTGGCGTCTGAAACAAATGCAAAGTTTTTTTATAGGAATAGCTTTGAGGTCGATTTCATAATCCAGGATAATGATAGATTGATCGCTATAGAGGTCAAAAAGAGCGGGAAGGAAATCAAGTAGCTAAAGAAATTTGCTGAATCTTTTAAAGGGAAAGTTATAAAATCTATGGTCGTTGATATGGAAAATGAAGGGAAAGTAGATGATATCGAAATAATTCCTGCATGGATGTTCCTTCTCGCTAATTATTTCGTAACGCTGACTTAGCCCTAATGTACACAGACTTGTTGGGTAATATTTGAAAGTTCACTGCAAAGATCGTTGAGCTTGCTGAGAACACAGATGACGCGGATTTTCACGGATTTCAATATTAAGCTTAGCCTATGCAGAGCTATCGATCCTTTTTAAATTCTCAATCAGCTTTTTCCCTGCTGGTGTCAGCATATAGACCTTCTCGCTGTCCTGTTCGATAACGCTGTAAGACTTCAGGATGCGCAGATGAAAACTGAGCTTTGTGGCATCGTCTATTTTAAGCATGTTCTTGATCTCTGTGAACTTGAGTTTGCCTGCTTTATCAAGAAGTTTTACAGTGTTCTTCCTTATTGGATTGGATATCGCCTTGATGACATCTGAGTTAAGGAGCTGTGGATATGTTTCAAGCTCGGTTTCTGCAATAACCGTTCGGATCTTTGTTTGAACCTCATCTATCTTGAATGGTTTTGTTATATAATCTGAAGCTCCTGCCTTTAATGCCTCGACTGCGTTCTCTATCGTTCCAAAAGCAGTGATTATGATCACGCAGGTTCTGGGTTTTATGCGTTTTATCTCCCTCAGGATATCCATTCCTCCTCTGACAGGCATGATGAGGTCTGTCAGGACAACATCAAAATCTTTTTTCTTGACCACGTCAAGCCCGAGCTGACCGTTCGCTGTGGCTTCTACGTGATATCCCTCATCAGATAATACTTCCACTAACCCATCCCGCATTTTTTGGTCATCTTCTACTACTAAAATATTTTTCATGATTTTAAGCCGGTAGTTTTATTGTGAAAGTCGTACCTGCTCCAACATCGCTTATCACTTCGATCGAGCCGTTGTGGCGTTTGATTATCCCGTAGCATATCGAAAGACCAAGTCCTGTTCCTTCGCCCTGTTCCTTTGTCGTGAAGAATGGGTCAAATATCTTATTTATATTTTCCTGCAGTATACCGCATCCGTTATCTGATATGCTGATCTCTACATAGTCCTGTTCTGCTGTCGTTTTGACCATTATTTCTCCATTTTCTGTGATTGATTGGATCGAATTGGTGATGAGATTCATTAAGACCTGCTGGATCTGACCCGGGTCTGCAAGGATTAAGGGAAGAGGCTCAAATGCTGTACTTACTTTTATATCCTTAAGCATTGGACTCAGGATGTTAAGTACTTTACTGATTTCCTTATTTATATCTATGTGGCTGAGTTTTATCTCTGACTGCCTTGCGAAATCAAGCAGCCAGTTCACAATCTGTGCTGCCCGGTTTGCCTCGTCATTGATAATCATAAGTTTCTCTTTAGTAGTCTCATCCTCAGTCTTTTTTAACAGCATCTGGGTGTAAAGTGATATATTGCCCAAGGGATTGTTTATCTCATGTGCAATCCCTGCTGCAAGTTGACCTATTGTAGCGAGCTTGTCGGCTTGCAGCAGCTGCATTTCAAGCCTTTTCATCTCTTTCAGGTCAGTCGCATCCCTGATGACAACTACATAGCTCCCCTCCTGCAAAAGTTTAGTTCTCATAATGCCGGGGAACATTAAACCGTTTTTTTTAATGAAGTATTCCTCTCCATTCACCATTTTCCATTCATCAGTCCCGGCTAACAGCGCATCGGTCTTCTTGCCGATAACTTCATCTGCACTCCAGCCGAATATGTTCTGCGCAGCCGTATTCCATGAACGTATTATTCTTTGTGAATCTATTAATAAGACAGCATCGCTTATGCCATCTACAAGTTTCCTGTATCTTATCTCAGAGGCGCGAAGTTCGCTTATGCTCCTATTCAGGTTGTATGACATCTGGTTAAAAGCATTTGAAAGAGCCTGGATTTCATCATCTGTTGAGCCAGGTTCTATTTTATATCCAAGGTTCCCCTTACCTATTTCTTCAGCCCCTTTCACAAGAGACCGCACAGGTCTTGCTAAATAATTCCCTGCCATGTATGCCATCAAGATACCCAGTGCTCCTTCAAGCAGGATATCGGCTATTGAGATGCGGTTCATCCCTGCAATCTTTTCGTTTATATCTGTCCTGTCTAATCCGACGTGGACAAAACCTGCCCTTCCTTCAAGTATAGGAGCTTTATAATCACTGATATATCTGCTATTATTGCCAGGGGTATGCACTATTACATTACCTTCTGCATCAGTTATGTAGGCATATTTAACATCACCCTCGGTCATCTGAAAACTTTCGACAATCTTGAGAAGGCTTACAGTATCATTTTTTGATAGGGGTACAACGCTTTCTTCGGCTATATGCCTTGATATGACCCCTCCTTTCTCATTAAGCTCTCCTGACAATGTTCTGTCCATCTCCATCTGCATCAAAATAGCTGCCAGGATATCAAGGAGCACTATGATAATAACGGTCAAGATGATGAATTTCTTGACCATTCCACCATGTATTATTTTATTTAGTCTATCTTTTAGCATGGCAGTAGAAAAGTAAACGTGCTGCCCTCACCATGTCTGCTCTCGACTGTGATCTTCCCTCCATGCAATTCAACGAGCTGCTTTGTGATGGCAAGCCCAAGCCCGGTTCCATCATATTTTCTGGCTATGCCGGCATTGAGCTGTTCGAACTTATGGAACAGCCTCGGTAAATCTGTTTCCTTTATACCAATGCCTGTATCAGATACCGATATCTGCGCCATATTTTCTAATCTTTTAGTCGATACTGTAACAGTTCCTCCTTCTTCCTTGCTGAATTTCAATGCATTGCTGAGAAGATTGAACATTATCTGTTTGAATTTCTGCCTGTCGGCGTTTATATTCTCAAGAGATGGGTCAAGTTCTTTTTTCAGTACTATATTGCGCTCTGCTGCGTTCTCTTTTATGAGGTAGAATATCTCGTTTATGGCATCTGGCACAGAAATATCCTCAATTAAAAGCTCAATTTTTCGTGCTTCAAGTTTTGCTAAGTCAAGAATACCGTTGATGAGCGAAAGCAGATGTTCGCTGCTTTTGAGGATATTGTCAACATAGAACTTCTGTTTTTCATTCAATCTACCGTGCGCCATCTCGTTCAGGATTATCGAATAGCCTATGACAGATGTCAGAGGAGTGCGAAGTTCATGGCTCATAATTGCCAGGAATTCGGTTCTGGCTTTGTTCGCACTCATCAGTCGCTCGTTTTCAAGGCTCAGTTCTTCCATTTTTTTGTATTCAGTAACATCAGCAAGAGACAGCACAAGCCCGTTAACATGACCTTCAGAATCCTTTACCGGAGTAAGCATCCAGTCCCAGTATATAATGCCCCCATCTCTGGACTCAAATGGTTTAGCTTTAAACCCAACAGCCTCTCCTTTATCTCTGACTTTTTCGAACATCGCCCTATTTTCAGCATCCGGGAAAAGCTCAAAATAGCTGTGACCTAAGAGTTCTTTCTTCGTATGACCTGAACCTTTTGCATAGGCTGAGTTCACCCTGATGAAATTGAATTTTGGGTCAAGGTAGGCAATCTGAGTTCCGCTATTTTCCATTATGATATTGAGAATATCTCTTTCTTTCCGCAGGAGCGTGGTTAAATTTTCCTTATGTGTCTGCTTTCTCAGGATTTCCTTGGTAAGGCGCTCACGTTCTTTCTCTGCATGCTTACGTTTAGTGATATCAAGCCAGTAAATGGATAGACCTTCTGAAGACGGGTAGATATTGATATCATACCACTTGTTCTGATATGCACCATTAAATTCAAAATGTACAGGAATTCGCTCATCCATCGCTTTGAGATAGCTAATTTCGAGGTCTGTGCCGATAAGCTGGGGGAATTTTTCCCAGATGTTCTGGTTTATCAGGTCATTAGGCTTAAACCCGCCATCGCGCGCAGCGCGGTGGTTTATGTACGTGAAGTGCCAGTTGCTATCCAGTGCCATGAAGCCGTCGCTGATGCTTTCCAGGATATTGTTAACCTTCATATTGGCACGTTTGATATCCTCTTCAATACGCCTCTGTTCAGTGACATCCTCTCCTGAGCTTAAAGTGCCTGTAATTCTTCCGAACTCGTCTTTTAATAGAACATTGTTCCATGCGATAATTTTTTCCTCGCCATTGTTGGTCAGAACGGGAACATCATCATAATATCCATTCAGTTTGAATTCCCCAGCTATTGCCTTTTCAAACAATGCTTTCATATCATCTCTGATTCTTCCTGGAAAGAATGAATCAAACCAGTTTTTTTCCACTATATCATGTTCTTCATATCCTAATATTTCACAGCCTTTTTTATTTATGAGGGAGACTTTCTGATCAGTATCGATGGCTACGATAATAACTCCAGCAATATCGAGATACCTCTGTGCCCTGTCACGCTCTTTTTTGATTGCCTCTTCGGTTTTTCTGCGCTCAGTGATATCCTGTATAGACCATCGCAGCAATGATGGTTTACCCCTGCTTGACACAGCGCTCACTGTCAGGGCTGCTATGAAACCTATGCCCTGGCGAGGCTGCATGTGCATTTCCCACTGCAGTTTCTCCTGTTTCCGGAGCTGGGCAAGCTTTATCCGAAAATTCCTGTGCTCTTCCTTTGCTATGAATGCACCAAGCGGTTTGCCCACAAGAAAATCAGCCCTGATATTGAGCAATGATGCAGCAGCATGGTTTGTTTCCCGTACAATCCCTCTGGCATCAGTAATAAGGTAGCCATCAGGTGCTAACTCAAAGAGCTCCTGATAGCGCATGCGTTCTGCCTCCAGCTCCTGCCTTGTGGCAATCAGTTCATCGTTCTGCTGCTGCAATTCCTCAGCAGCAACCTGCAGTTCATGCATATTGACAGAAAGCTCCTCTGCCATCTCTGAGAACAGAGCTTGATGCTCAGACGTGCTTACGCGACGATTCAATAAAGCTTCAAGGCGGACCTGCGCAGCACTGATCTGCATTTCAAGTGAATCCTTCATATCTCTTCCACAAGCAACACAGCACCCTGGCATGCACTCGAAGAATCTATGAGCGGAGAGCAGGAAACCCGACATTTAACAGCTTTACCTCTGCGTGTAGTGGCATCAAGTACTGTCTCCTGGGCATCCCCGGCTATGCAGCTATTTATCATGCTTTTCAGATGTTCGACAGGCAAGCCGATATCAAGGTTCAGTAAGAATTGATTTTTCACTTCGTCTTCCCTTAAACCCCACAGGTCTTCAGACTTGTGGTTCCATATTGCGACCCTGAGCTGGCAGTCCACGACCATCACTCCTATGCGCAGGCTGGTCAATATGGAACGCAAAAAGGTGTTCGCATTATTCAATTCGCCAGTCCGCAGGCGCAGTTCATCGTTCATCGTCTGGAGCTCTTCATTGGTCGACTGCAGTTCCTCATTCATGGTCTCAAGCTCTTCATTGCTTGACTGCAGCTCCTCGTTTGTTGTTTCAAGCTCTTCATTGCTTGACTGCAGCTCTTCATTCGTGGTCTGCAATTCCTCATTGCTCGATTGGAGTTCTTCATAGGCTGTTTCCAGTTCCTGGTTCGAGCGCTGAAGTTCTTCCTGCAGCCTCTTAAAAGATGTAACATCATTAAAGGCAACACCAGCCCCTATAAGATTGCCTCCGTTTTCAAAGAGGGGCGTCACTGTCACATCAAAGTACTGTGTATCTCCATTCTGAAGCTGCCTTTCAACATTCATGAGCCTGACCACGCGGTGCTCGTTGTAAGCCTGCTCAATGATAGAGCGCAGTTCCACTGGCTTATAGGATATCTCTATATCCTGCAGGAGGTGACCTATATCCTTGGCACCAATCCCGAAAAGAGATCTGGCACTGTCGTTGGCGAGCGCGAGAACTCCACTGCTCTCTACCACGATTTCAGCTAAAGGTGTTGTATCAAAAGCAGCGTCCCGAAGGCGCATCTGTCTTGCTAAACGGGTTGCTCCCTCTTCCCCGCCCGCCTGTGCCATCGTGATCAGATGATTGCGCATGTTTAACTTTGCCACTTTATAAAAAATACGGGATTTCATGTCAACAGGCGTAAAGAGGTTGCTGTGCGTGAGCAGTGTCTCTGCCTTTCCAAGGAAAAGATAGCCAGTATCATTCAGAGCGAAATGGAAACGGGCAAGGATGCGCCCCTGGGTCTCGGCATTGAAATACATCAGCGTGTTGCGGCACACTAAAAGGTCAAGATGCGATATAGGCGCATCCTGTATCAGATCATGCCGCCCAAAGATGACGCTTCTCCTCATATCTCCGCGGAAGACATAGCTGCTCCCTGTGACTTCGAAATATTTTTTTTGAAGCTCAGGGGGAACATGTTCCATGTCTTTATCCCTGTACGCTGCATGTCTTGCATGGGCAAGTGCATCTTCATCTACGTCAGTCGCATATATCTTG
>JAWOKW010000164.1:0-4335 GCA_033854095.1 Candidatus Methanoperedens sp.
TACTTCAATTCGTCTCATCAATTGGTAGTAGTATATATTGATATATATTAATCTTTCGGTCGAAATGATTCTTATGGTTGATAATTGAAAAAATCGAGAACTAAAATGGGTCAGCTAAACAAATACAACTCATTAATCGCAGGGCATATGCAGAAATTCCACCCAGGGTCGAGTACTCTTTGACAGAGCGGGGAGAAAAACTGGCTTCTATTTTAAGAGATATTTGGAAATTGTTTGAAGAGTGGTATTCTTAGCAACTGAATTATAACTCTTTACGGATTATTATATGGAATACTATAATTCATGTTACATTATAATATTGGGAACTCAAAACATGTCAATTTCTTGTAAATAAAAGGCATTTGCCATATCGGATAAGGCCCTTTATTCTTCTCGAGTTCCTTGATCAGCTTCTTGCCAAGCTTGTCTGAATCTTCTAAGGCTTTATCCCAGCGTGGCGCATGAGCCGCTATGCCCGTTAAGACTCTGTCGCATTCACCGAGAAGGGAGAAGTTAATGTGTTTTAAAGCGGTCTTCTGTCCGCCGCTGTATCCTGCCTGGGTAATACCGGCACCCACTTTCCAGATTCTGTTCTGTTTCAACCACTCATCCATCTTACTTTCTTCTTTTGCCCTGAAGTAACCCGATATACCTGTCTTGCGGTTCCAGAAATTGATCAGTAGCCCGGGAAGATTAAAGTTAAAGACCGGTGTACCGTACACCAGTGCGTCTGCATGACAGCTCTGGATATCAGTTAATAACCGCAACATATCATCCTGGAGAGGGCAGGAGCCTTTAATGCACATATAGCACCCTCTACAGTGCTCGATATGGTAATCTGCCAGGTGAATTAAGCATGTCTGAGCACCTTTCTCTCTGGCTGACCTCAGCACTGTTTCAAGCAATTCGGCTGTACGTCCGTTTTTCCTGGGACTGCCGTTGATAGCAAGAAATTTCATATTTTTTCGATTATCCCATCCCTGAAATGTATGATCCTGTCAGCCATCCCACCAATCTCAGGGCTGTGCGTTACCATTACGATAGTCTGTCCCCGCTCCATATTCAATTTCCTGAAAAGTCCAATGATCTCTATAGAAGATTTAGTATCCAGATTGCCCGTCGGCTCATCAGCCAGGAGTATTTTCGGGTTATTGGCAAGACTTCTTGCAATAGTGACACGCTGCTGCTGCCCGCCGGATAATTCCGATGGGAGGTGGTTCAATCGGTCTTCAAGACCCACAAGACCGAGCAGTTCCTTCGCTCTGTCCTTATAACCAGACTGCTTATTCAGCATCATGGGGAACATCACATTCTCAACTGCTGTAAGCTCATTAAAGAGGTTAAAGAACTGGAATACGAAGCCTATGTGCTTTAACCTGTACTCTGCCCTCGTGCTGCCGCTCATTTTTGTCACGTCGTTGCCGTCTATGTATATTTCCCCTGAAGTAGGGGTATCAAGCATGCCGACTAAATTGAGAAAAGTTGATTTCCCGCCCCCTGAGGGGCCCATAATTGCCACGAATTCACCCCGCTCTATATAAGTATCCACACCGTTAAGTGCTTTAACTTCGACTTTGCCAGGCATATAACTCTTTTTAAGATTACCTGTTCTTATCATTTCCATATCAATCGCCCCATATCGCTTTTATGATATTCATCCTGCCTGCAATAAATGCAGGGTATACGGCAGCAAATAGTACAGTGAGCATGGTGACCAGTGAGGCATCATAGAGGAGATACATATAAAACCTCGGAGCCATGGAACCGAGTACAGGCTCAGGAAAAGGGTGCGCTTCCAGGTACTTCGTACCTGCATATCCCAGTGTATCACCGACAAGGATACCTATTGCCCCGAGAAATACAGCCTCAAGAATATATACAGATAATACCTGCAAATCCTTCATTCCCATAGCTTTCAATATGCCTATCTGCCGTCTTTTATGCAGGATGTTTATGTAGAGTATCACACCCACGGACATTGCGCCAGTAAATAACCCGACTGCATTTATTATTGCAAAGATTTCCTTAAACGTTTCAGTTGAACTCAGTACGGATTCAACCTCCTGTTCCCACTCTTTGACTTTTTGCATCTCAAGTTCTTCGGATATTTTGGTTTTATACTGCCCTGAAAGAGTTTCGTCTGAAAGTTTGACAAAAATTACCGAGGCTTTATTATTCGGATCAAGCTCCTCCGCGGCACTATCAAAGTTTATTATCACCGTATTCGCATCCATCGCCATGCCTGTGCGCAGTATTCCTCTTATCGTGAACACCCTGGTTTTTCCTTTTTCAAACACTACAGTCACCTCATCGCCGGGTTTTATCTTCAGCTCATCAGCCAGCCGGTACGAGACCAGGATTCCGTCTCTGTCATTGGCAGCAAGGGTATCACCGGAATCAATCTTACTTAACAGGATAGTAACCCTGTTTTCTTTTGATGGGTCAAGCGCTAAAATCCTTACGGATCTGGATTTTTCTTTATAAGATAACGCACCGCCTGCTGTAATTCTCGGAGAATAAGCAACCACCCCGTCTATGCTATCAAGTTTTTGTTCCTTTATACCCAGACCCTCGATATAGATATCCTTCTCATTCGGATAGATATTAACATGCCCTGATGATGTTTCCATAGTCCTTTCCACGAAATCATTTGTCACTCCATCCATGAACCCGTTCAGGATTATGATATTTGCAGTCGATATGGCAATCGCTATAATAATAAAAATAAATGTTTTTCTGTTTTTTTCGGCATCTTTTCTTGCATAAAAGAGTACGGCTGACATATTACTCGCCCCAGATGGCTTTTATGATATCCACCCTCCTCGCTTTGATTGCGGGATATACTCCTGCCAGTACTGTTACTGCAAAAGATACCGCAGTTGCTTTGTAGAACAGGTAATATTCAAATCTCGCACCTATCCAAGCCTGCATAACAGCGTCATAAAGGGGGTGTTCTTCAAAGTATTTAACCGCGAAATATCCAAGACCATCACCGATGGATACGCCGATCACGCCAAAAAGTACAGCCTCCATTAAAAATACTGCAAAGATGAAATCATCTTTCGCTCCTATGGCTTTCATTATCCCGATCTGCCTGGTTTTATGGATTACGTTGATGTATATTATAATTCCAACAGAAATCGCTGCAGCAACTAAACCCACTGCTGATATCACACTTGAAAAACCCTGCCAGGCTCCGGCGAAACTCAATAAATACTCTGTCTCTTTTTTCCATGTTTTTACATTGCTTACTCCAAGAGCCTGCATTATCACCTGCCTGTATACATCAGCAAGGTCCTTGTCTGAAAGCTTGATCAGAATAACTGAAGCACTGTTGTCAAATACGAGCTGTTGATTAGCTTCATTGAGGGGCATGATAACAGTCGAACTGTCAAAATCCGCAGCCCCGGTGCGAATAATCCCTTTAACATTGTAGACTTTAACTTTCCCATTCTCAAAAGCAAGCTCAGCTTCATCCCCGACATCCAGTCTCAGGTCTTCTTCAAGCCTGTAAGAAACGAGGATAGCGTTATTATCGTTGGAATTTATAGCCAGACCCCTTGTAATTTTATCAAGGAGTTTTGTCGTTTTTCTCTCTTTATCAGGGTCAAGAGCCAGTATTGCTGCGGATGCGGATAGCTCTTTGTTAGATAATATCCCGCTTGCTGAAAGCCTTGGGGAATATGCTTCCACTTCTTCCAGTGCAGCCAGTTTCTGCTCCTTTACTCCAAGGCCATCAATAAACCGCTCGTTGTCTGAGGGATAGATATTCAAATGACCTGAGGACGAGTCGATGGTATTATCGACTAAATCTTTAATCATCCCGTCCGTAAGCCCGTTGATAACGATGATATTCGCAGTTGCGAAAATTATGGATAATGTAATGAATGTGAATATCTTTTTGTTTTTAAAAATATCTTTTCTTGAATAGAAAAGGGCCGAACGTAAGTCAACAGACACCCTTAGCCCCTCCGTTTGTATATTAAAATAAGAGCGAATATTGCAATGATCGATATAATCAAGGTAAACCCCGGAGTACTGTTACTGTCCCCTGGTTTCCCCGATTGGTTTACAGGCTCGGCCGTATTTGTGGTTGTTCTCTTATCAACAGTGAAAATCTTATCGTAGTTGACAGTGAGATCTTTCCCGTTTAATGATACTGAGACGATATACGTACCTTCGCCCAAATTACTTGTCCACAGGATGTTTATAGTCAATCATAGCCCATTTACCCTAAATTATTAGTATATATACGAACAATATACTGTAATTATGTTATCAACTAAAAGAAAGGGAAACAAAACTCTCAAACGTGAGGTCTCTCCAGAAGACCTT
>JAWOKW010000165.1:0-4404 GCA_033854095.1 Candidatus Methanoperedens sp.
TATCAGTGTTTAAATTAGAATAACATTCATATATATGAATATTCATATCTTAGAATAAGATTTGAAAATCTAAAATTGAAGAGATGTATAAAAAATGAACAATAAAGATTCAACATTGTGGATACTCATCGCGCTATTTGTGGTAGTAATCCTGTTGTTTTCAGGAGGCGGAATAATGGGTTTCGGCATGGGCTTCGGCATGGGTTTTGGAGCAATAATAATGGTGTTATTCTGGGGGGCAATAATCTGGCTTGTGATTTCACTTATTAATGCCGGAACACAAAAATCAGAAGAAACGTCTGAATCCGCACTTGCCATTCTGAAAAAGAGGTACGCCAGGGGCGAAGTAACAAAAGAGCAGTACCTTGAGATGGAGAAGAACCTGACGGGGTAAACATGGTCTGGTACGGAAACTGGGCGGCTGTTATTGTAAGCATTTTATTCTTCACGCTTTTTGCCGCGGGATTCGCTTACGCTCCGAAAAAGCGTGACTGGAAGACTCTTGGAATATATGAGGCTTTTATGGTCGCCCTGTTTACAGAGATGTTCGGCTTTCCCCTTACGATTTTCCTTTTATCTTCTATTTTAGGTATCTCGATACAACCTACTGGCGAAAACGGCCATCTTATAGCAGTTGCCCTCAACCGCCTGGGAATACTGGAACTTGATAAAGGAGTATTCCTGGTGATGGCGGTAAGTTCGATAATGATCCTGACAGGGCTTGCCCTGATCGTGCTGGGATGGAGGAAAATACATAAAGCCACAGGTCTTGTGAAGAACAGCATCTACAGATATTCCCGCCACCCGCAGTACCTGGGTATTTTACTGATTACTTCAGCGTTCATTGTTATGTGGCCCACCGTACTTACTGTGATAATGTGGCCTGTTCTTGTCACCATGTATATTCGCCTTGCAAAGAAGGAGGAAAAAGAGATGGAAGAAAAGTTTGGAGAAGAGTATCTGGAATATAAAGAAGAAGCTCCAATGCTTCTTAAAATATTCAGTGTTAAAATATGAATCGGAGCATCTATGAATAAGAAAATTTTTGAAATGCATGCAGAGATCTGTAAGGTCTTTACAAACCCCAAAAGACTGGAAATAATAAGCCTTCTAAGAGATGGAGAGAAAACAGTGAACGAGCTTACTGAATTGGCTGATGTGCCGCAGGCAAACGTTTCGCAGCATCTCACAGTCCTGAGGCAGAATAACGTTGTTACCACAAGAAGAAATGGAGCAAACATCTACTACAAAATCGCAAACCCGAAAATCTTACAGGCATGTGATCTGATGAGGGAAGTGCTTCTGGAACAATTAAAGGAGAACGAAAAGTTAGTAAAGAGGATGCTATGAAAATTGGAATAATAATAAACACGAACGAGCCGGAAACTGTGTGGAACGCCTTTAGATTCGGCACCACTTCTTTGCTTATGGAACACGAAGTAAAAGTGTTTCTCCTTGGTAAAGGTGTTGAGAGCGAAAATATTCAGGATGAAAAATTCAAGGTTCAGGAACAGATCGGGCTGTTTGTAGAGCACAAAGGTCAGATCTTTGCATGCGGAACATGCCTGAAGCTAAGACAGATGAAGGGGAGCGAGGTTTGCCCTGTTTCAACTATGCACGATATGCTCCATATTGTTGAGGAATCTGATAAAGTCCTGGTGTTTGGTTAAAATGGCGGAAACTGATTTGTTTCTGAGGAGTTTAGACCTTTTCAAAGGCGCTTTTCCCGGAAGGATAAATCAAATACTAAAGAGTAAAGAAGAGGGCAAGAAGATAGTGGGAACGCTCTGTCTTTATGTCCCGGATGAACTCATCTATGCCTGCGGCGCAGACCGTGTGATATTATGTGGCGGAAGGAGCGCACCCATCCCTGCAGCAGAGGAATATTTACCAAGAAACATCTGCCCTTTGATTAAATCCTCCTTCGGCTCTGTAATTGACCAGAAATGCAATAAGACTAAATCCTGTCCTCATTTTGGTCTCGTTGATCTCATTGTTGCTGAAGCGACATGCGATGGAAAAAAGAAGATGTACGAACTCATGAACCAGTATATTCCAACTCATGTCATGGATCTTCCCCAGAAACCTGAAAATCGGAATGCACTCGAATACTATATAAAAGAACTGGAGAAATTAAAAGACGTTCTGGAAAAGCTGACTGGCAGTAAAATTACTGACACTCAACTCAGGAATGAAATAAAGTCTGCAAACGAGATAAGAAAACTGCTCCACACAATCTATGAATTAAGGAAAAGAGACTCGCCACCAATCAAGGGAACGGAAATGTTAAAAGTTCTTCAGCAGATGCATTTTCTGTCACCCGACGAGTTCAAAAAAAATCTTATTTTACTGCTCGATGAGCTGAAAGTTAAGAAAAGGGAGAACACCGGGTCGAGGATCATGATATCCGGCTGCCCGATGGCAGCAGGAAACATGAAGGTCCCGGAAATTATAGAGAATCGGGGCGGGTTGATCGTAGTAGAGGAGAGCTGTACTGGCACGAGAGCCTTCTGGGATTTAGTTGATGAGAATAAGGAGCCGATGAAAGCCATAGCTGAGAGGTATCTGAGGATTCCCTGTGCCTGCATGTATCCGAACGATAGGAGAATCGCCCAAATCCTTAAACTTGCCGGGGATTTCAATGTTGACGGGGTTGTTTATTATTCCCTTCAGTTCTGCCACGGATACAATGTCGAGAGATACAGGGCTGCGGAAGCTTTGAAAAAATCAGACATTCCACTCCTATCTATTGAAACAGACTACAGCGGAGCCGACACTGAGCAGATAAAGACACGAGTGGATGCTTTTCTGGAGATGCTGGAATGATATCTATTGGAATTGATGCCGGCGCTGCGACCACCAAAGCCGTTGTGATTTGTGATAATGAAATCGCAGGATACACCATTATACCTACGGGCTTCGATTTTAGACACGCGGGGGAGAAAGCCTTTGAGGAAGTTCTCTCAAATTGCGGCATAGGCGAGAGCATGGTTAGAAAAATTCTGGCAACAGGATATGGCAGAAGCAGTATTGGATTTGCAGATAAGACTATCAGTGAGATCACAGCCCATGCCAGAGGCGTGGGTTATCTTATCCCGGAAGCCCACACGATAATCGACATCGGTGGCCAGGATAGCAAAGTGATCATCACGGAGAATGGTAAAGTTGTGGACTTCCTGATGAATGATAGATGTGCGGCAGGGACCGGCAAATTCCTGGAATATACCGCAAAAGCCCTTGAAATATCGCTGGATGAATTGGGAACGCTTGCTCAAGTCTCGAAAAATCCGGCAAAGATCAGTAGCATGTGTACAGTATTCGCGGAATCGGAAGTTATAAGCTTAAGGGCCCAAAAGACTAAAAAAGAAGATATTGCTGCCGGCCTTATTGAAAGTATTATCCTGCGAACTACTGCAATGGTTAAGAAGCTGGGGATAAAACCTGAAGTGGCTTTTGTGGGCGGAGCGGCTAAAAATCCTGGAGTAGTAAAGGCTCTTGAAAAGGCATTGAATACCGAGGTGCAACTGCCAGAAGAACCTCAAATAACAGGCGCCTTGGGAGCTGCATTGGTTGTTTGAGAATTGCTGCAAGCCAGAATTTTATCACTTCTGAGCATCCCTCAATGAAACCCATTTTATCAAAGGCATTACAGCATCTCTCAGTTCCGCTCCTTCTTTTGTTAACGAGTACTCCACTCTGGGAGGTATTTCAGCAAATGTTTCTCTTTTGATTATGTTCGTATTCTCCAGTTCTTTAAGCCTATCGGCCAACGTTTTTGGACTTATTTTATCCAGCTTTTTTTCAAGTTCGTTGTAGCGCAATTTCTGGTTATTACCAATTGCACTGATGATCAATAAAGCCCATTTTTTACTGAGGATTCCCATGATACCTTCAATAGAACACAAACATATATCGTTTTCAAGTGTTGTGCATTTCTTACTTTCCTTTTGCATAATGACTTCCTTTTTTGATAGCTACTATTTAACTTTAAACTTGATAGTTTAAATACTTTATTAAATGAAGTAACTATATAGACAAAAGGAGGTGAAAAAAGATGTGCCTGCAGTGCCTTTCTATTAATAGAAATAAAGATCAGCGGTTGCATGATTCCACAGAAAACAAAAATGAAAATGTGGACTGTGAAGAATACGAACAAGTTTTAAACAAAACCTAAAATGTCCTTTCAATGTCCCTGCCCCTGTTTTAGACGGGGCAGTAATTTATTCGACCAAAGAGGTGATAAAATGGAAATAATATACGTCATTACACTCTGGCTGCACTATAGTGTTTTGCCTAATGTTTTAGACAATATTAGGTAGATATGAGGAGGATACATATGGCGATGAGATATACGGATAAGCATCCGTTGGTATGAACTCTTTTATCCAGTTTCCGAGTAAACCT
>JAWOKW010000166.1:0-12986 GCA_033854095.1 Candidatus Methanoperedens sp.
TCGGCACTGAGTGGAGCGAGCCTGCTGAGTTTAAAACCTCATTCACATCAGAGGTTATTATCGGTACGGCTTCGAACTCGCCTGTCTTTTTCAGCACCACGACAGCATCAACTAACTTCTTCTCAAGAGCGGCTGCAAGCGTGGAGGTCACAAGACCGCCTGAGCCTCCTTTTTTCCTGACCTCATCTTTTGTTGACCAGCCGATGAACATCTCGCCTTTCTGCATTATATTACCCCCTCAGGTTTCAGTGGACTTGGCCCGAGCTTTTTTATCTGTTCAGTGACATCTCTTATGAAATTAGCGAATTTCTCGCCTTCGCTTGCGGATATCCAGTTAAGCTGAAGCCTTTCCTTTTCGATCCCAAGTTCTCTGACCACATTTTCAAGGAATTTGTATTTTATCTTTGTCTTGTCATTGCCGTTGACATAGTGGCAGTCCCCTATGTGGCATCCTGTGACTAAAACGGCGTCAGCCCCTTCAAGGAACGCATTGAACACATGCAGAGGATCGATCCTGCCAGAGCACATCACACGAATGATCCTTGTCGAAGGAGGCTGCTGGAACCTTCCCATGCCTGCGCTATCCGCGCCTCCGTATGAGCACCAGTTGCAGCAGAACGCCACGATCTTGGGCTCCCAGCCGTTTGTTGCAGGTTGTGGAGCAGCTTCCGCGCTCATGCAGCCACCTCCTGGAACCTGAACACGTTCTTGACCTGCGCCAGTATCTGTTCGTTCTTGAAGTGGCTCTGCTCAAGCGCACCCGTGGGGCAGGCTGTGACGCATGTGCCGCATCCTTTGCACAGCGCCTTGACCACGTTCGCTTTTCTAATCCCCGTATTTAAATACGGGGTCTCATCCATCTTGATTGCCTGGAAAGGACACATGGGCAGACACACGCCACATCCTGCGCACACATCAGGGTTCACGACAGCGGTAATCCCTTCAGTTATCGCTTTTTTGTTCTTGAGAAGGATAGTGGCACGGCTTGCGCATGCGCTTCCCTGCGATACTGCGTATGGGATATCCTTTGGTCCTGAAGCAACGCCTGCGAGATACACGCCGTCAATCGTGGTATCCACAGGTCGAAGCTTGGGATGCGCTTCCATAAGGAAGCCATCTGCTGCTTTTGATAATTTCAATAACTGCTGGAGCTTGTTTATGCCTTCATGCGGAACAACGCCAGTGCTCAGCACGAGCAGGTCGAACTCAAGGTTGCGTATCTCGTTCGTGAGCGTATCCTCGACCCTTACCATGATGTTTTTGTTCTCAGGGTTCTCCTTTACCTCAACAGGTCTTCCGCGCAGGAATTTTACGCCAAGGTTGCGCGCCCTGTTATAGGTCTCTTCGTAACCCCTGAACGGCGTCCTGATATCTATATACATGATTGTATGGTCTGTCTCAGGGCGTTTTTCTTTAAGGAGCTGGGCGTTCTTGATGGTGTACATGCAGCACACGCCAGAGCAGTAGATATTGGTGTTCTTGTCGCGTGAGCCAACGCAGTTCACGAAACCCACTCGTATGGGTTCCTTGCAGTCAGAAGGGCGAACCACATGTCCGCCTGTTGGACCTGCTGCATTGAGCAGGCGTTCAAACTCCATTGCAGTGATCACATTATCGTAAAGACCATACCCGAAGTCATGTTTTGGCTCAGGGTCGTAGGTCTTGAAGCCAACTGCCCCGATGATAACGCCGACGTTCAGGTCTGTATATGCTGTCTGCATATCATAATCAATAGCACCGCGCTCGCACGCTTTTGCACAGGCTTTGCAGCTTATGCAGTTCTCCTTATCAAGCACTGCGCGCAGGGGCACAGCCTGCGGGAACGGGACATAGATGGCTTTTCTTGTTCCGAACCCTTCATTAAAATCATAAGGCACTTCAACAGGGCAGACCTCGCTGCACTTGGCGCAGCCTGTGCATTTGCTTATATCAAGGTATCTTGGTTTGTGCTCGACTTTCACCTTAAAATTCCCGACATACCCATCCACTTCTTTTACCTCTGAATAGCTCATGATGGTGATATTCTTATTCCTCACGACTTCGACCATCTTAGGACCAAGTATGCATATTGAGCAGTCGTTCGTTGGGAAGACCTTGTCAAACCGCGCCATCCTGCCTCCGATCGAGGGTTCTTTCTCAACAAGGTACACCTTGAAGCCCATATCAGCAAGGTCAAGTGAAGCCTGCATGCCTGCGACCCCGCCGCCGACCACAAGAGCAGTATCAGTAACAGGAACTTCACTGGCTTGCAGCGGTTCAAGCAGCTTTGAGCGCTCAACTCCCATGCGTATCAGGTCATTGGCTTTCTCTGTAGCTTTCTCTTTTTCCCACATGTGTATCCATGAGCAGTGGTCCCTGATATTTACGAATTCAAGGAAGTACTGGTTAAGCCCCATCTGCTCGATGCAGGCTCTGAAGGTGGGTTCGTGGGTCTTTGGGGAGCATGCTGCCACAACAACACGGTTCAGGTTATGCTCTTTGATCTTCTGCTGTATATCAGCCTGACCCGAATCAGAGCATGTGAACTTGTTAACAGAGGTGACCTTCACGCCAGGCAGCGTTGCTATATAATCAGCCACTGCTCTTGTATTCACAACACCCCCGATATTCACGCCGCATTCGCATACAAAGACGCCTACTCGCTTTTCATCTTTTGCAGTATTTTCAGCATCGCTCATGTATCATCACTTCCTTAATCGTCCTAATTTCTTAATCTCTTCTGTAAAATCTCGAATAACCTCTGAAAATCGTGCTCCTTCACTGGCAGATATCCATTCAAGCCTGAGCCTCTTATCAAGTCCGAGTTTTGCCAGTGCTTTTTTGGTATTATTTATCCTTACCTCTGCATTCTTATTGCCGTCGATATAGTGGCAGTCGCCTATATGACAGCCTGCCACAAGTACGCCGTCCGCGCCGTCATTCAATGCTTTCAGGATAAATGCAGGTTCTACCCTGCTTGAACACATCACCCTCAAGATCCTGACGGTCGGAGGATACTGGAATCGGCTTACCCCTGCAAGGTCTGCCCCTGCATATGAACACCAGTTGCAGCAGAACGCAAGTATGTTCGGCTCGAATTCCTCTACGAATGGCGGATTCGTACTGCTGCTCACGCTGTCGCTCATGTTGCCGCCTCCACTGAGCCTTTATTTACAGGAACATTAGCAGGAATATTCACACCTTTATTAAACGCCCTTATCGCCTCACCTATTTCCTTTGATGAGAAATGCTGCGCTGTGATTGCCCCGGCAGGACATGATGCTGCGCATGAGCCGCATCCTTTGCATGCAGCAGGGTTGATGCGCGACTTCTTTGCCTTGTAGCTTATTTCTTCTGCTGTGACAGCAACTTCCTGCAAAGATGGTGCGCTGTATGGGCATACTGAAACGCATGTCCCGCATCCTATACATCGTGCTTCGTTGACCACTGACACAGCGCCTTCTGTCTCAATGAACTTTCGGGATAATATCGTACATGCACGCGAGGCTGCTGCACTTGCCTGCGATATGGACTCATCAATAAGCTTCGGGCCCTGGGCGGTCCCGCACAGGAAAACACCGTCAGTTGCAAAATCCACAGGCCTCAGTTTGGGATGAGCTTCAAGGAAGAATTTGTTCTTATCAAGAGGTATTTTGAAAAGCTGGTTGATCTCTTCATTATCGCCTGCAACAAGAGGTGTGCTCAGCACTGTGAGGTCTGATGCTATCTCTATATCCTCATTGAGCATGACATCATGAACCGTGACATAACCTTTCTGTACAATGGGAGGAACGTCCTCACTGTACTTGATGAATATTACTCCAAGCTCCCTTGCATTTTCATAGAGCCTCTCCATGACCCCGTATGTCCTCATATCGCGATAAAGCACATAGACATTAGCTGTGCTGTTTGCTTTTTTGATCCTTATTGTGTTCTTGACAGCATCGATGCAGCATGTGCGCCCGCAGTATTCCCGCTCTTTGCAGCGCGCTCCTACGCACTGGATCATGGTGATGCTGCCTGCACTGATGCCTTTCCCAAGCATCTTTTCAAGCTGCGCCTGTGTAATAATAGATGGATCGCTCCCGTAATTGAAAAGTCCTTTTGGCTCAAAGTTCCTTGCACCTGTAGCCACAACTGCCGCTCCAAAATCTACAGGTATTTCCTTTCCCTGTTCAAACACAACCCCTTTAAAGTTGCCAAGATAACCTTCGACCTTGATTAGCTTTGCCTCGTTCAACACCTTTATGTTCTTATGTTCAGTTACCCTGCTTATGAGTTTATTCAGTACGTCGGAAGGCTTCTTTCCATCATATAATTCTGTCATTTCCCTGAGCATCCCTCCGAGTTCTTTATCCTTTTCTATCAGGGTCACGCTGTAGCCGTTATCTGCAATATCAAGTGCAGCCGTCATGCCTGCTACGCCGCCTCCGAGCACGACCGCTTTATTTATAAGAGAAACTTTTTGCTTGTAGAGAGGCTGGAACAGCGCTGACTTTGCCACAGCCATCTGTACGATTGCTTTGGCTTTCCTCGTGGCTTTTTCCTTTTCTTTCATGTGCACCCATGAGCAGTGCTCACGGATATTAGCAAGCTCAAAAAGGTATGGGTTAAGCCCTGCTTCGCGGCAGGTGTTCTGGAATAATGGTTCGTGCGTTCTTGGTGTGCATGAAGCGACCACAACGCGGTTCAAGTTGTTCTTTGCAAGCGCATCTTTTATCGCTGTCTGCGAGTCAGAAGAGCACGCGTATAACATCTCCTGCGCGTATGCCACGCCAGGCAGGGTCTTTGCATACGCTACCACCTCAGGCACATTGACCACGCTCCCGATGTTTATTCCGCAGTGGCATACGAATACGCCGATCCTTGGTTCTGGAGAGAGCGCTTTTTCTTCAGGGAACTTCTTCTCTTTTATCAGCGTATCCCGCTCTTTTGAGAGAAGTGCAGCAGCCTTTGCCGCAGCCGCACTTGCCTGCGCCACAGTGTCAGGGATATCCTTTGGACCCTGCGCTGCACCGCATACGTATATTCCTGGGATGCTTGTCTCAACTGGACTTCCTGCGTTCGTTGCAATATTTCCAAGAGCATCAAGTGCAATATCTGAAGACTTTGCAATATTCCTTGTTGAATCAGACGGGTCAAGCCCTATTGAAAGGACTATCATATCAAAATTTTCAATTTTTAATTCACCACTTGTGAGTTCCTCGTATTTGACAGAGAGGGAGTTAGCATCAACAATCACCTCAGGAGGTCGGGAATTGATGTACTTGATGCCGTACTCCCTTTTTGCTCTGTTATAAAATTCTTCAAAGTTCTTGCCAAAGGCTCTTATATCGATATGGAATATCGTGATATCAAGCTCAGGGTCGTGTTCTTTTGCTATAATTGATTCCTTTGTGGCATACATGCAGCACACTGAGGAACAGTGCGTCCTGTCTATTCTTGGATTTCGTGAGCCGACGCACTGGATAAAACCGATCTTCTTAGGAACCTTGCCGTCTGATTGCCTTGTCACATGCCCCTGCGTCGGACCACTTGCGCTCAGCAGGCGTTCGAATTGGAGCGATGTAATGACATCAGGATGATCGAACCTGTACTGCGCAAGCATTGAAGGGTCAAAAGGCTTAAAACCTGTGGCAAGAATGACAGAGCCGACTTCGAGTTCGAGTTCTTTGTCCTTCTGCTCATAGTCCACTGCTTTTGGTCCACATACTTTACTGCATACGCCGCATTTGCCTTTTGTGAGATACAGGCAGTGAGCGGCATCGATGGTCGCGATCCTGGGAATAGCCTGCGCAAAAGGTATGTAGATGGATTTGCGTTTGCTCATGCCTGCATTGTATTCATCCAGCACCTTTGAAGGACATTTTTCTGTGCATGAGCCGCAGCCAGTGCATTTTGTCTCATCCACATAGCGCGCTTTTTTAATGACTTTGACCCTGAAATCCCCTGCGCTGCCTGTGATGGATTTAACATCGCTGTATGAGAGCAATTCAATATTTGGATGCCTTCCTGTTTCCACGAGCTTGGGCGAGAGAATGCACATGGCGCAGTCATTGGTGGGGAAGGTCTTGTCAAGCTGCGACATTGTTCCGCCGATGCTTGGTCTTGACTCTATGAGATATGTCTTGAATCCGCTGTCCGCAAGGTCAAGCGCAGCCTGTATCCCTGCCACGCCGCCTCCGACGACAGCTACAGAGCCTTTCATTTTACCGCCTCTTTTTCTGGTTTAATTTCTTCTTTCTTTTCTTCCTGCTTTCCTATATTTTTGAGAAGTCCTTCTGGTGAGACCATATTCTTATCAAGCTCAAGTTCCGCTTCGCTTAAACCCATCGCAATGCCGATGAGCTGGGTAAAATACAGCACAGGCATATCGATCCTGGTATTATGCACCTTCTCTACCATAGCCTGCTGACCATCAAGCAGCATGTGGCACATTGGACATGCCACAACGACGCAGTTTGCACCCACGGATTTTGCCTCATCGAATAATTTCTTTGTAAGTATGAACGCGTAATCCTGTTTTGACATCAAAAGATTCCCGCCGCAGCATCTTGTCTTCTGGGTAAAAGGCAGGCACTCTGCGCCTGTTGCTTTTATAATGTTATCAAGGGACTGTGGATTTTCAGGGTTATCGAATTTAGAGACCTCTGAAGGGCGGACAAGAAGACAGCCGTAATATGGCACGGCTTTGATGCCTTTTAATGGTTTTATGAATTTTTGTGCTAAAGCCTCGATCCCCACATCGTTCACGATGACATCTAAAAGATGCCTGAGCTTGATGCCCTTGTATTTCTCTCCAAGCGCATTTTCTATTTTTGTCCTGAAGGCTTCATCAGTTCTCATCGCTTTATCTGCTCTTGCGAGATTATGCGAGCAGATACTGCATGGTATCACGAGGTCAAGCCCAATTCTTTGAGCAAGCATGTTGTTCCTTGCTGAAAGTCCCATTGACAGTTCCTTATCAAAGATAGCTTCAAGCGCGCCGCAGCAGTTCCAGTCTTCAAGCTCTGTAAGTTCGATACCGATAGCTGTACTTACTGCTTTTGTTGAGGCGTCATATTCACGCGCTGTGCCGTGAAGGGTACAGCCTGGATAATATGCAAGCTTCATTTCCTCACTCCTTCAAAGATGCGCTTGATCTCATCCTTTCCTTTGACTTTATGCGGCAGGATGCTGAGCTTCCCTTTCTTGAACAATGCAAGCCCCATCGGGGCGTAGCCGAACAGGCCGCCAAGCCCTTTTGTCCTGAGCATGAATGTGCCGCTTACGCCTGCTTCATACCATTTGCCGTTCTTTTTTACAGAATTAATAAAAAGAGTATCAAAAAGCGGCTTTGGATTGTTGAGCTTGATTTTTCCTGCTTCTGCCTCACGCTGCGCTATTGCGCGTATCGCACCCATGACTTCTGTGATCTTCACGTCCTGCGGGCACCGCTCATAGCAGATGTAGCATGAGGCACAGAGCCAGATTGAATCGTCTGTCAGGACTTCGTTGCGCATGCCGAGGAGGGCTTTTCTGATTATCTTTCTTGGGTTATATCCTTTGTCGAGTTCTGTGATCGGGCAGCCAACAGTACAGCCTGTGCAATTAAAGCAGCGTTTGATATTCTCTCCGCCAGGCTCCTTAGCTATCTCATATTTGAAATTCGGGTCAAGCTGGCTTGTTTTTATCATTTTAACCTCCTTGCTAAGAACACAGTAAGGTCTGTAACTTCAAGCTCGTACTTTTTTATCGCTTCTTTTTCGCTCTTCAGGCAGTTAAAATGCGCAAGGCATTTTGGACATGCTGTAATCAGCGTCTTTATTCCTGTTGCTGATGCCTCATCCATCC
This sequence comes from Candidatus Methanoperedens sp., assembly GCA_033854095.1. Taxonomy (GTDB): domain Archaea; phylum Halobacteriota; class Methanosarcinia; order Methanosarcinales; family Methanoperedenaceae; genus Methanoperedens. Next base: position 7,813 of record JAWOKW010000166.1, read on the forward strand.
TTGCCATGCGAAGGGCTTTTGTCTGCTCGTTGCAGTTCATGAAACTGCTGACCCCGCAGCACAGCGATTTTTCCTTTGAATGTTCCATCTCTTTTATCCTTACGCCATTTGATACAAGCGCCCTGCGCGGAGCATCGTATAAACCTGTATGCCTCAGTCGGCACGGATCGTGGTAAGTAACATCTGCTTCTATATTCAATCCGAGCTTATCCAGAAGCTCGCTTATGTGGACGACTTTGATACCGAGAGAATAGTCTTTTGAAAAGGTGCGGTAGCACTCGGCACAACTTGTTATAAGAGTATCGATACCGCTATTTTTCAGGTATTCAGTATTATAATTTGCAAGCCTGTCAAAGACATTTTTTTTCCCCTGCCACAATGCATCATGACCGCAGCATTTCATCTGCAAGACCTCTGGTTTTATGCCAAGCCTCTCAAGAAGCGCAAGCGATGATGTGGTGATTTCCCCGAAATTCACACCAACATCGTGCAGAAATAGACCTAAAGAGTCAACGCAGCCGGGGAAATAGCCGTACTTTGATGTGCCTCCAGTTTTCGTATTCCCATCGAGTTTCGAACTCAATTCAGCAAGCTCAGTGAAAACCCCAAGGTGTGCGACTTCAAGCGGCTGCTTCCCTTTTCGTTCTTCTTTTATAAAGCTTAGAAAATCCACCTGCTGCGGGCATTCCTGCTGGCAAAGTCCGCATGTAAGGCATGTCCAGATGTCATTTCTATCAAGCCCATACACATTGGAATTATAGATGGAACTGCGCGGGGAAGTCTTTGAAACTCGACGCATGGGGCATATAGATGTGCATTTACCGCACTGATAACAGGATTGTACGTTACTCATTTGTACCCACAAATTTTTTTGGTCTGTAACGTTTTTAATGTTCACAGGGGGATTATCAGGTTTAAAGATTTCGATTTAAACGCCACAGCATCATGATTAATAATGTTACTTCTTGTCATGTTACCTCACCTGCGATTATTGCTCTTTTCCGATCATGCAGACGTTGCTTTCAGCTTTTGCATGCGGGTCTGTTAAACCGAGCATGCGCTCGTCCTCAAGATTGATCCGTTCATCAGTCCTGCTTCTGAATCCGTATTTTCCGTAGTCGGTCAGCGTTGGTCTTCTCTTGATGAAGTGCCCTCGCTTGAATTCAAAGGAGAATGGAAGCGCTCTTTCACATGCATTTCTTACTCCTTCTACAGCACGTTCATCTTCTACTTCAACTAAGATCTCCCCAACTATGATGTGCAATTCCAATGCGCAATCCCCGACATGGATGATCCTTCTGTCAGGATGGTTTACATCCGAGCCAGTTCCAGGTCCGCATGTGACCTTCCTTGGCAGGTTTTTACCATTGATCAGCATTCTTATTACGCCATGAACCTGATCGATCTCGTTGAGGACTTTTTCAGCAGTCGCTGGCTGCAGCAATCGCTGCGGGAATATTCGTACCTGTATTGGCTTATCAGCGACCTGAGAAGTTTCTGTCATTTGATTCTCCTTATTTTATTAATTGATAGCTTGGGTATTAAATGTTTTGGTTCGTACATATACGAATGAAATGTTTAATCGTTATATTAAGAGTTGGAGAAACGAGAGACCGAGACCTTCAGCTTTCTCACGGTTTCAATAATGTTTTCCCAGTGCTTCCCCTGCCAGTACACCTGCCCGCATGCATCACATATCCAGAACTCAGTTCCGCTATCAAGCCTCGATGGATATACATAGTCTCTATCTCTGACAAGCTTGCTCTCAGATGCCCTGACTTTCCTGATAACCGAGTTGCAGAGGCTGCACCTGTTCATTTCTGGCTCAAATTCGATGTTGAACTCCTTTTGCATCTCTTTTAACTGTTCAATAATATCTGAAGAGCGAACCAAATACGCAGTTATTCCCTTTTTCATTGCTTTCCTGATAAGCATCCTGTCCCTTGAAACAAGAATCCTTCCTTCTGTTTCAGCAACCACAAGAAGCATCTCGTCCTCATTTTCCTGCATTTTGATTTCAAGAGTATCGTAACCAAAAAGGCGGAGCCACCTCGAAAGCCTGCCGAGCATCCTGTCTGTAATGAATTTCATGGCTGCTTTATTTTTTCCTCACAAGAGACGTCACCATAGCGATACCGCATATAACCGCGGAGACAACATACGTATCATGGAACGCAGGGAGGAACGAACTGCCGTAATACACATACCTGTTAGAGAAAACCGCTCCTGAAACCGCTATACCTATGACCATTCCCATATTCCTCATCGTCCCCATGGTACCTGCTGCGATGCCGAGCTGTTCCTTCGGGAGCGAGCCCATTATTATGCTGTTGTTGGGCGCCTGGAACAATCCAAGACCAAGACCGAGCAGAGCAAGTCGTAATGTAACCTCGATGAAGCCTGAAGATGACGACAGAAAACTGAGCAACAGGATGGATACGCTTGCGATTCCCACACCTGTTGAACTGAGTATATACGAATCAGTCCTGTCTGATAACCAGCCGCTGAGCGGGGATATGACTGACATCACAAGCGGGACTGCAAGGAATACGATGCCCACATCCTGCGGGGAATATCCAAGCTCCTCCTGTAAAAAGAAAGGCATTAAAAGTATCACGCTGAACATTGCAATAAAGCTTATAAGCGCACTGATATTTGCGGCTGCAAAAGGCATATTCCTGAAATGTCTGAGTTCCATCATCGGATGTTTTGCCCTATTTTCAACTATAATAAAAAGGATAAAAAACACAATGGATAGAATGAAAAGCGAAACAATATAACCTGAATCCCATCCTGAATCCTGTCCCTCGCTCAGAGCCAGCAGCAGTGATACAAGACCTGTAAAAAGTGTGAAAGCACCTGGTATATCAAAAGTTTCTCCCTTGGTGGTTTCATCTTTGTTAAGAACCTTAAGTGCCATAGCTGTTCCAAAGATCCCAACCGGGACATTTATATAAAAAATGGACTGCCATCCAATGTTCTCAATTAAAAAACCGCCTGTAATAGGTCCTGCCATTGAGCCGATCGCCACCACAGTACCGATCAATCCCATTGCTTTTCCCCTCTCTCGTGGAGGGAACGCATGTGTAATTATAGCAACTCCTGTAGCCATCAGCATAGCAGCGCCGATGCCCTGTATTATCCTGTAGAATATTAACTGGTTCTCGGTCGCTGAGGAGGCGCACAGCCCTGAACCTATCGTGAAAATCGCAAGCCCTGATGCAAATATGAGTTTTCTCCCGAACATATCAGAAAGCTTTCCGAGACTCAAGAGGAGGCTCGTGATCGTTAGCAGATATGCCATTATCACCCATTCAATGGTCGTTATATCTGTCTTGAAATATCCTGTGAGCGTGGGAAGAGCTACATTCACAATGCTGCTATCAAGCGTTGCCATAAAAACCCCTATCCAGACAATCAGCATCGCTTTCCACTTATATTCCATTTATTGCCCCTTCACATGCTTGATGATATGCCACATCTCAGGCAGTATAAGTTCAAGTGCGAGCTTGACAGCGTTTGGTGAACCTGGCAGGCAAAATATCACTTTCTGGCGCGACACTCCTGCAACTGCTCTTGTAAGTATTACTGCGTTCCCTATCTGCTCAAGGCTTTTATGTCTGAACAATTCCCCAAAGCCTGGCATCTCCTTTTCAATATACGGAGCTACAGCCTCTATAGTGACATCTGTGGGAGAAAGACCTGTTCCCCCACTTGATACTATTACATCAGCTTCTGAGTAAAGGCATCTTTTCAAAGCACCACGTATCATCTCAATATTGTCAGGGACAAGCTCGTAATGTACTATCTCACTGCCCTGCACCTGTACCATACCCCAGATGAGCTTTCCAGATACATCTTCAGCACGCTCTGGGCGGGGGGCTTTCCCGTATTTCTCATAACGCGAGGTACTTATCGTTAATACTGCACATTTGTAAGCTCTTTGTGAATTTTCTTTGTGGAGCTTTGGGATGTCCATAGGGGGTTCTTATATGATAAAAGATATAAAAGGCTACGGTTCAGTATTCTATTGCTACAAGCTTGTCTGAATATTCCTCCATTAGCTTGAAACTCTTTACTCAACCATAAATACTTTACCTCCTGCTGAACATGAAATATGCGATTACGAGCCCGAAAATGAACAACATTCCTTCAAAACCCGGTGCTTTGGCGGGCGGCATGGTGGTGGCAGGAATTTCAGCAGTTATATTTTCTGCATTCTTGGTATCATCAATACCTTGCTTGACAACTGTTTCAAAGTAAGTTAGATTAAATCTGTGCCATACCGAGGGAGTATTTTTCAGGATGGTATTTGCGTTGTCTAATTCTTTTTGTGCCTCGGTTACATCCCTGCCTGATGCATTTGCAGATACGATTTGGCCTTGGGCTATTGAAATTTCAACCTGTAGTTCATTTACAGAGATCAAGGCCGCTTCTGCTCTCTTGGGAACAGAAGGGTTGATTCCTGTTTTATTATTATGGCAGTTGCCGCAAAAATCCACTATTTCAGAAGCCGCCAGCACGTGGATGGTGTGCGCCTGATGACACGTTATACATGCAGGAGCAGGCAGTTTTTCACCAGGCGATGTCAATATATGGTAATGTTTTGACATCTTGAACTCTGCAAGCTGTGAGCTATGGCATTTTCCGCACATTTCAGGAGTATTAGCACTTGCGATGCTCTCATTTGAAATACCGGTGTGCGCCTCTCCCTTTGTAATCGCTGACACGTTGCCGCCGTGGCATTTATCGCATGTTACACCATAAGGGAAATGAATAGATTTTGACCAGTCCGCATAGGTGCTGGATATGGTCATATTAAGCCTGAGATGGCAGTCTGCACATGTATTGTTTGGGAAAATTGTCTTCTGTGCAAATGCAGGCTGAATAAATGCCGAGAGGAAAGATATTGCTATTAACCCAAAAAATATGGTTGGATTAATCCTATAACCGTTTTTTGGCATTTGAATGCTCCAATTATTGTTTATTATTAATGAGGATATTGTCTCCACACAGCAACAGAATATTTAAACTTATCCTTTCATTGATAATTTGTAGAGTCGAAAATGATTTGTCCGTACTGTAAAGAAGAAAAAGATGTAATAAAACGCGGAATTCGTAAGAACAAATTTGTCAAAAAGCAGCAATACTGGTGCAATAAATGTAAGAAGTAT
>JAWOKW010000167.1:0-2524 GCA_033854095.1 Candidatus Methanoperedens sp.
ACATTCATTGATAAATAATCTTACTGAAAAATGGAATGGTATTCTCGAAGCTAATAGCTTTGAAAAGAATTATGATAGGCAGATACTTATTGTGACTCTTCGCAACAGGGAGATTTCTTATAATCCATTTTATCCATCTGCAAGAGTGGAAACTATCTTCTATTATTCTCCCTCTGGAGACACTACCAACTATAAAGCTTTCAAAGATGGGTGGCCACATCACTCCTATTTCGAAAAGAACGAGATGGTGTTAGTTGGAAGATTAAATCTGACAGATACTACAATAGGCGTCGTATCGCTTAAGGGATATAAAAAATATCTAGCTGAAGAAATAATGAGAAATATTATCCAGAAGCTCCCTTCTCAATAAGTGAAATGATTGAAACAATAGAATGCAAAATGATTCCAGCAACAATAATGCATCGAATAACTGGCAATATAGATGTTGAGGAGGTAAAACGCAGTATAAATGGCGCGAATGAAGTAATGAATAAAATAATTGACAAATATGGCAGGTTTAACTTGCTCATCGACCTGAGAGGCATTAACTTTACAGATTTGGCTTCACATAAAACGTGGAAGATATGGTTACAAACCAGGCTAATCACGGAAAAAGTGGGCTATGTAGCTATTGTTTTGGTTTATTCGCCACATACTAAAGCAGAGAAAGAATCGATGGAAACAGAAACAGTACAATTCTTTTTCGATTTCAATGAAGGTATATATTGGTTGCAAAACATGATTGCTACGAAATAGTATGGTTTAGACTAGATGATGAAATTGATGAAATTGAAACAAAGTTCGGGAATCCTTTGGCGCAGCCTGATTGTCGGCATCGGTTACATGCTGGCATTAATCATAGCTGAGCGGATAATTCCCATCCTGGGGATAACGCTACCTGTAGCACATGGCAATGTAACAAATTGGATATGGATATTCCTTTTATCAGGTTTCTTGACCGGGATTGTTGCGTCTATACTGTTGGGATATGGATCGCATTATTCAAACAATATGGCTGAAAAAACCAAAGGAAAATGAGGAGTAGCTGCACAGGGAAGAAGAGGAAATAGCAGTGAGGAAAAGGGAAAAAGAACTGAAGGGAACATCATTTAAAGTTCTCGTTGCCGTAGCGGTGGTGCTTGTCCTGGGCTCAGTGCTGCTCGTATACTGGGCATTTGCACCGGGTTCGAGTAATGCGCCCATAGTTACTCTAGGTGACAACAAATCCATCACCACATTTGAATTAAAATTAAGAGGTAATGACATCAGCCCTGAGACTGTAAACTTGGTGGCAGAGATCATTAAGAATAGAACAGAGATTCTTGGTGCAAAAAATACAACGATCCAAAAGTATTATGAGAATTCTTCAATCACCGTAGATGTGCCAGGCGTATTTGCATCAGAGGCAAATGATATATTCGGAGAAGGTAAAGTCGAAATAAGGATACAGGTACAGGGAAACCAAACAGAGCACGTCCTTTATGGTGATCAGATCACAAGCGCCGGGGCTCCGGAGAATGTACACGGCGACTGGGGCGTACCTTTTGTGCTTAGCGATAAAGGGGCTCAGTCAATCAGAGATGCTGTTATAAAATATGGAGCTTTGACAAACCCTGATGCGCATTACCTGAGTATGTATCTTGATAATAATCTTGTATTTAGTGCACCCCTCTCTCCTGAACTTGCAAAGAATATACAGAACGAGCCCCTGAAGAATCTTGCCGCGAATACTGGAAGCGGTGATTCAGGGCAAAAAATGGCTAAGAAACTAATGATCTATTTAAGGACTGGTGCATTGCCAGTGCCTGTCGATGTTAAATTAATCAGCTCCATTGAACCATAAGTTCCATTATGGGGTTATAAAGGATGGTTATTCGCGGCTCTTCTTTCCCCACAATCCTTTTTCAAGTAGACCTCTTTGGTCTGATTCGTGGCCATGCTGGCTAACAGGTCTATGCACCACTTATACCCCAGGAAAAAGTCACAGGGCAGGGTAAGTACAGGCTGTTCTTCAGGCAGTGAGCGCTGCCATGAATGGAATCGCAATCCTGGGAGGACAGAGTACCCGACAAGCAGAGTTGGCGACGTACATACTCCTGCCCTTACCCAATTGGATCCGTGTCAATTGTAGTCCTGCTGGTTTACCTCCAGCCTGCGTTTGGCATTACTTCAAAATTCGGTCAGTACCTTTGGATCATTAAACCCGGCTGTCTGGTACTCAAAAGCTACAGGTCCATCTGGAAACCAAGCTACCACATCAGCATCGTCATAATGGTTAACCTCAACTTTGATGTTTCTTATTATGAAACATGCTGCTATCTGGATCGCCTCAAGAAAATGTTCCTTGCTCTGGTTCAGTATAAGGCCGTTATTGAGTTTTTTCTTGTCTATATATGTAAAGACCTTTCCTGTCCCGATAACTCGCTGTTCCCATTCCACATGCCTTTCTGCCCTGGGCACTGTGGTATCGCTATCGCCTTTTATCCAGTCAGCCATGATCACGCCCTGCTCTTTTGCAAAGGAT
>JAWOKW010000168.1:0-8898 GCA_033854095.1 Candidatus Methanoperedens sp.
CTGGCTTATCAGGTAAGGTCGATTTTGAGATTCCTATTGAAAAAATCCAATTCTGAAATGAGCATCGAGGAAGCTTTTGAAATTTTGTATCGATTGAAGGTAGTTAAGATTTCTGTTGAAGATGAGGAAGTCAAGGTTTATCGAAAGGTTTCAATTGGAGGGCAGAAAGCTATCGATATTATTCATTGTTTCGATTTTGATACGGAATTTGAGAAGATTAAAGGTTTAAATAGTGTCTAACTTAGGTCTGAGATTTCTATTCCTGTGCGTAACTTATTTCTGGTAAATACGGCGTGAAGGGAGCACCTTCACCTTTTCACTGCCGATAGCCGCGAAAAAACCACAGCAAATGAAATCAGAACCACAATAGCCGTAAACCCTGGAGTTGTTTTGCTACTGGTCCCTTCGCCTGCACGCTGCGTCCCGGCAGGGACAGTAGTCTCATCAACGGTCTCGTATCTTATTATAACAGCACTTGAGCGCGGATAGTTATCCTGTGCTTTTGCTCCTCCAGGTATGCTGTACGCACCGCTCCCTTTATATGTATTCCAGTAATTGCCCGAACTTCCGTCATCCCATGAATTCAAGCCGCTATTATCATAAGCCTGGTTCTTATTGTCTATGAAATTATTCGAATATATGCGGTTTCCACGGTCTGAATCAGCATAGATCCCGAAATTATTGCCCTGAATATCGTTATTGTAGATGCTGTTATCATTGGATGTGTATATGAAAATGCCTTTATCGCTGTTTGATTTTATCTCATTACCTGAAACAGTGTTATTGCTGCTTGCTGTGTATAGTGAAATGCCCACTATATTGTTTATAAGGATCACATTAGCGATGAAATTGTTATTTGCCCTGTAAAGGCTTATCCCGGCATCATCCTTGCCGCTTCCTCCGCTGTTCTGGATCGTGAATCCACTGATTTTCACATTGCTCGCACTGTCTACTCTGACCACGCTGCCTGTTTTTTTGCCATCGATTATGGTCTTTTCTTTACTCTTTCCTTCTATCGAAATCCCGTTCTTTTTTACAATAAGGTTCTCAGCATACGTTCCTTCGCTGACAGCTATCACATCGCCTGGATTTGCTGAGTCTATCGCGGATTGAATTGTGGTATATGCTTGCCCTTGTCCGACGTTTAGGGTATTTGCGCCCGCGAATCCAACAGTCAGGAATATCGCAAGGATGCTGAATACGTATTTATTTGAACTCATAATCTCACCTCTGCCTATTCATACATTCTAACAATAAAAAAGTTGTGCATCGATGCTATTGGGTTGTGTTAACTGCTACAATGACCTCCTGTTCTCTTGGAGTTGTCCGCAGCCCTGAGTATATCAGGTTAAAATGATAATCTCCGCTCTGGTTAAAGGCATAGCGTACTCTTTTTCCTTCTCTTATTGAGATTTTCGATAATTTATTATCTTTTTCAACGAGCGTGTAAACGATATCATCTATATTGTTCCATTCAACAGTATCTCCAGGATTGATTTTAAGAACAGGGTCTGACAGATATGAATTGTATATCCGGGTATAAACCACCCTTCCTGTTGGAGTCGCGATGATAACTGGCTCAGGTGTTGGTGTTGGGGTTGGCGTGGGAGTCTCAGTAACAATCAGCGCAGGAGCTGCAGTAACAGTGGGCGTAGGCGAAGGTGTTGGGGTTGGTGTAAATTCCCTTGGTATGCCTGAATGGAGCATTATCGGAAGCACCTTTTCATCTGTCTTTTGTCCGTTCACGAATAAGGTGACCGTGATTTCATATGTGCCTGCAAGGCTTCTCCCTTCCATCTCGGCCGGTGTATGGAAAAAAGCGCTGAGGGGTTTATTCGTACCTGGAAGGATTTCGGTATCAAAATCTATTGGAGGCAAAGTTCTTGTTTTTTTCTCATCGCTCATGGTTTTTAAGTACAGATTCGCCAGGAAATCTTCAAGCGATTCGACCTTAACTTTTATTTTAACAGTCTCATTTTTTATTGTCTCTGAGCCTGTATTTGCTACAACGAGTTCAGCATTCACTTCTTCCCCTGCTCTGACATCGACGGGATAAAATGTCACATCAATGATTTTTCCTGCAAGGTCAGAATTCGCATTTTCATGCTGAGTTGAGGGCGGGGCAGCACAACCAGATAAAGCCGCGATAAGAAGTACCAGCACGATGAGGAGATTCCTGTTCATCAAAATCACACATAAGATATATGGTGCTATTATCTAAAAAGAGTTTCCTTGGATTTAAAAGAAAAAACATAAAAAGGTATAAGCCTTATCTGTGCGCTTGAGGAAGAATCATGGAAATCCAGAGACCCCGAGGTACACGTGATTTTTTGCCAGACGAGATGGCAAGGCGAAAGCATGTTGAGAATAAGCTTCGTGAAGTTGCTGTACGATGGGGATACGGAGAGATAAAGACCCCAACCTTTGAGCACATCGAACTTTTTACATTGAAATCTGGAGAAGGCATCCTTGGCGAGATATATAATTTCAAAGATAAAGGTGAGCGTGAAATCGCACTGCGCCCTGAACTCACAGCACCTGTCGTGAGGATGTATATTGAAGAGCTTCAGAGGTCTCCAAAACCTGTTAAATTTTTTTATTTTGATAACTGCTTCAGGTACGAGCGTCCCCAGAAAGGGCGTTTCAGGGAGTTTTTCCAGTTCGGGGTTGAACTCATCGGAAGTGCAAGACCAGAAGCTGATGCCGAGGTCATTGCTCTTGCTGTTGAAATGCTAAATAACGTCAAAGTTGCGGGCGACCTGCATGTCGGGCATCTTGGGATTGTGCGCACGCTGTTAAAAGATATACGCCCAGAACATCAGAGCAAGATCATGCGCCTTGTAGATAAAAAAGATGATATAGGGCTTGAGGAGTTCCTTGATGAAATCGCTGCGCCCCCTGATATCAGGAGTCGCCTGTTCCGCCTTATCGGGCTGCGTGGCATCAATGCGGTGCATGAGGCAAGGGAGATGGTCGGGGATATTGAGGCAATCTCGCAGTTCGAGTCGCTTCTTGAACTCTTAGAAGTTTATGGGCTTCCGTATCAGGTTGACCTTGGGATTGCAAGGGGTCTTGATTATTACACGGGTATGGTGTTTGAGATATACTGCGAAGGACTTGGAGCACAGAACCAGGTATGCGGGGGAGGTTCGTACCGTTTAGCGCAGTTGTTCGGGGGTGAGGATACGCCTTCTACAGGCTATGCCATCGGGTTTGACAGGATAATGGAGATATGCGAGCTAAAGCCTGAAGTGAAAAAGCGCATCGTTGTCATATCATTTGACGACACGCGCAAAGAGGCGGTTGCCATCGCAAGAGCGCTGAGAGAACACACAACTGCATACATCGATGTGATGGGGCGGAGGTTCAAAGACCAGATTTCTTATGCGAACACCACAGGCGCAAGCCATATTGTAATTGTTGGGAAAAACGAGCTTGAGGCAGGAAAGGTAGCGCTCAAGGATATGAAAACAGGTGAGCAGGAACTGGTCGCTGTCGAGGATGTAGTGAAGCGGCTATGAGAAACAGAATCAAGCATGATACATGCTGCTGTCCTGAGGATGGGGCATAAACGAATGAGTGAACTATCCTCTCATATACCTGACCTTGACCTTATCACGTTTTACAGTGAAAAAGGTAATTCGTTATTCTCAAGAATCAGCCCATGGACAAAGGTATTAATGCTTGCGCTCATCGTAATTTTCGTATCTATTGACAAAAGTCTCATACTGGTTCTGTGCCTTTACCTGATAGTTCTGGCATTATACGGTTTATCAGGTCTGCCTCTTAAAAAATTGTTCCAGTGGTACGCCATGCCCCTGACCTTTGTTGCTTCGCTTGTGCTCATATTAATGTGGAACGAGCCCGGAAATCCAATAATTTCCCTGAGTCCATCGCTCACTCTTACAGATAATGGACTGCTGTTGCTGCTTACGCTCCTGTTCAAATCGCTGGCATCTGTGACCTATTCGTTATTTTTCCTCATGACCACCAAGTACAATTATCTCTCTGCCATGATATATCGGGTCTTCCCCTCTCCGATTGATCAGATATTTCTGATGTCATACAGGTTTATCTTTATTACATTGAAGATGGTCAAATCCATGATTAAAGCACTGAGATCAAGAGGAGGAGGGCTTTTAAAAAGCGCGCGCAGACAGAGCAAGATGTTCGCCGAAGTGTTCGCGCTGACCGTAATACGCTCATATGACAGGGCTGAGAGGGTCAATAAAGCCATGGAAGCAAGAGGGTTTACTGGGAAATATGTGGCAACGACCAGGATACCTGGTATAGGGGGCTGTGAATACTTCGTTATGCTGTTAGCTGCGGTCGCGATGATATATTTCATATGGTTCGTTAAATTGCCATTTTAAGGAGTGACTGGATTGACCAATGATGCCTGTCGTGTTTGTATGCACAATGCGAACGAGCTTATACACGTGGATTGTGTAAGCCACGTCTATCCCGATGGGAGTCTGGGTATACACGGGATGTGTTTTAGGGTTCTTGAGAAAGAAATCGTGGCTTTGTGCGGACCTAATGGTTCTGGTAAGTCCACGCTCATCGAGCATTTGAACGGATTGCTCAGACCGACAAGCGGCAGCGTCACTGTCATGGGTAAAAATATAGATCTGAGTTATGCACATATCTGGAGAGATGTTGGTATAGTGTTCCAGAGGTCTGATGACCAGTTGTTTGCACCCACAGTACTGGATGATGTGATGTTCGGTCCCATAAATATGGGTGCGAGCCTGGAACAGGCAAGGGCGGGGGCATTTTGCGCATTAAAAGCAGTCGGTGCAGAAAATCTTTCAGATAAAATACCAAGCTACTTAAGCGGCGGTCAAAAAAGGCTGGTATGCATAGCTGGCGTTCTTGCCATGAAACCCAGGATAATCGCAATGGATGAGCCTACATCTGACCTGGATCCGTTACACTCAGAAATGGTAGAAAATATCATCCTTAGCTTAAAAAATGACCTCAGCATCAGCATCGTTGTTGCAACCCATGACTTGGATATGGCAGCGAGGATATCAGACCGCGTTTGCATCGTGAAGGACGGCTCAATTATAGCAGAGGGTGAGCCTTCATCGATATTCTATGATAAAAATCTCATAGAAATGTCAGGACTGCGGCAGCCTAAGGTAGTACAGATATATGAGGGATTAACAAAGAATCTGGGCATTGATATGGATAAGCACCCGATAACTTCAGAGGAACTGGTCAGGACCATAGCGCCGATGATAAGGCGGAATTCAGGTGGCAGGACATGAATGTAAATTCAATCATGCTCTTATAACAATGTTTTAAATGCAATTCCCAGTATTTTTATAAGCCGCTTTTTATCACCGCAGCTTATTAGCCTGTGCAGCAGGAGCGAGGGATGGTCCATATCGCCATATTGTGTGATGCTCTGCTGTATTTTGGGCTGTTTCAGGAATGCTATTAATTCATTCAGGTTCTCATCGCTCAATTTCCCAAGGCTCCTGTGGAGCCTCATTCCGATAGCAAGCTCACGTTCTACAGAACTGCGCCATCTTTTTTCATATTCATCTAAATTCACTTCTTTTCTGGAGGCTTTTGCAGCAACCTCGCCTGCTATCTTGGCGCACACAGCGCCCATATAAACACCTCCTCCAGATGTGGGTTTCACCTGCCCTGCTGCATCTCCAACAAGCATCACGTTATCTTTCACTGTTTTATCAGGCAGCCCAAGAGGGATTCCTCCAAGTACATGTTCAGTGCGTGAACCCTTATATCTTGAAGCTAAAACAGGATTTTTTAGCAGCTTTTCAAGATAGTGCTGTGCCGGGACGTTATCCGGGTTCTTGGCAAGACCGATGCGCCCCATACCCCCAAAAGGTACTGCCCATGCAAAAAAGCCAGGCGCTATATCATTCCCTGTAAATATCTCAACGAATTCCGGGTCCTTTGCGATATAGGGGGCTTCAAACTGGATTCCGGATAAGTATTTTTTACATCCTGCAAGCCCTATCGCCCGGCGCACGCTGCTCTGTATTCCGTCAGCCCCAATAATAATTCCAGCATCAATCTCCTTTCTCTCGCCGTTTGATATTACAGATATTTTGTCTTTATCAAGACCAACAAAATGTGTTTTTAAAAGAAGTTCTGTTCCCTCATCAAGTGACTGCTCAACAAGAGCCCTGTCAAACATCTTCCTGTCCACAACGTACGCTTTTATGTCATTTCCGCGCACAGTTAGCTCATCCCCGTTCGGAGCATACACAAAAGCGCCTTTCATTCTACCAAGAACAAAACTTCCTTCTATAATTTCACATTCCTTGAGACCTGCCGTGCTTATAAGCCCGGTACACTGGACAGGTGAGCCGATATTTGCGTGTTCTTCTATCAGCAGGGTTTTAGCTCCGCAGCAAGCCGCGTATCTTGAGGCTATTGCACCTGCAGGACCTGCGCCCACGACCACTACATCGTATCTCATTTACGACTATTTCTTTTCTACCATGAACTTGCAGTGATTATACCCTGTTCCATAACATTCTGTCTCCCTGACAGTACAATCAAGCTTCAGCCTGCTTGAAAAAACCCCTTCTATAATCCCTTCATCCATAGAACACAGCGTTTTTCCAACATAAGGCATTTTACCGCAGAGATAGCAATTAAGGACAAGAATCACAGGCTTATCGCCTTTGATTATTGTCATATCCCCAAGCTCATTTTTCTTCCAGAAAACAGAGAGTTCATTTAAAATCCCATCGCAGTCATCAGATTCAAACCATCTCCCAATTTTTGTTCCTATGTCCTTTCCAAATCGTTTCATAATAGGTTTCGGGTTAAAACCATAAGCCTCCATACCATATCGAACTGTATGAAAAATATGCTTTATAAAAGAATTACCGTTCTGTCCTGTAAATGCGATATTATCAAGATGCTTATTATATTGATCACGCAGCGGCAGTTCAGAACATGCAAGCCAGACCGATTTCAACATAAAGTATTTTCTCCGTTTATCGCCTGCGTGTGTTTTCTCCTCTATAAGGTTCAGCTCCTCAAGGTCGTCAAGATGCACTGAAACAGTAGATTTAGCCTTCCCTGACTGCTCCACAAGGTCATCAAAAGATGTTATGCCATTGCGCAGAAGGATTTCAAGTATTTTCAGCTTGACAGGGCTGTCAAGAGCCACTATACCCGTGTCGGTAGAAAAAATCATGATTTTCTGACTGTTGCCCATGATTTCTAAATAGGCTTCGTAATATAAATAATGTTCGTTTTTGTACGAAAGTTAAGCAAACAATCTATTGATAAGCCAATCAGGATCAAACCTGACAAGGTCTTTATAAGTTTGACCAATTCCTAAGAATAATATCGGTCTACCTGTCGTATATGCTATGGATATGGCTGCTCCACCTTTTGAATCCGCGTCCGCTTTTGTCAGTATGCTGCCGTTAAATGGCACTGCGCTGTTGAAAAGCTTTGCTCGCTCCACAGCATCGTTGCCTGCAACAGCCTCATCTACGAAAATAACAAGGTCGGGCTGGTTCACCCTGCACACTTTTTTAAGCTGGTCCATCAGATTGATATTGGTATGCATCCGCCCGGCTGTGTCTGCAAGTACGATATCCTTGTGCTTTGCCTTAGCATACTGGATTGCATCGTATATGATAGCCGCGGGGTCTGCACCCTCCTGATGTTTTATGATTTTTATTCCCAGCGAATCGGCATGTTTTTCGATCTGCTCAATTGCGCCTGCACGGAAGGTGTCGCCTGCTGCTATAACCACAGAATAGCCCTGCTCCTTGAAACGTTCTGCCATTTTCGCTATAGTTGTGGTCTTACCTGTGCCGTTCACTCCTATAAAAACAATGCTTACAGGTTTTTTGAGCTTTTAATAAACTCATCAAAATCAAAAGAATCTACTGAAATTACTTTTAATAATGCCTTCTTCAAGGCGGATTCAACAATCTCGCCTGTGTCTGAACCGATTTTTCTGCGCTTCCCTACAAGTTCTGTCTTCACTGATTCCACGATCTTTTCAGCTACAGGCAGCGCTACGTCGCTTTCAAGAAGTGCGACCTCAAGCTCCCACAGATGATCTTTCAGGCTTTTTTCGCTGATTATGAATTCCTGTTCAAGAACAGCCGCTTTTAACCTGTCCATTACGCCTGACTTTTCAGGAGTTTTAGCTGGAGTTTGCTCATTTATTACTTCGTTTTCTGTCTCTTCAATCGCTCCGCCAAGGATATTTTTGAAACCGCCGAGCTTTTCTCTGAGTTTTTCAAACATGTTTATTCTGCACGCATGGGCTGCTGCCTGGACTGCTCATAGCGCTGTGCTATTTTTTCTATGGTTTGCATCTCAGAAGCAATTTTTGTAACAGCGTTGCTCAATTTTTCATGATACTTTATGAGTTCTTCTTTTCTCTTGTCAAGGAAGGTCTTTGCATCGTCCACGTTCTTTTCCACGCTCACACCAGCCCCGATTCCGATCACTACCTTATCAGGGCTGGTGAGGGTTGCACTGACAAACGAACTAAATCCTATCGGTACAAGTGTTTCTTTCCCAGCAGGTTCATCTTTTAAGGCTGTGATCGTTATCAGTGCAGTTTCAACATCTTTAATGGTCAATTGAACTACATTCATCTGTTGAGCTAACGATTCAGCCTGGTACTGGTACTGCTGATGTCTTGCTGCTAATTCCTGAATCTGCTGCTGGGTCAAATTAGCATCGTTCATTTTACCACCTCTTCTATTGATTCTATTTTTATCAGGCGGCGCTTGAGCCCGTGTTCGCTCCCAATTAAGGAATATACCTTTTCTGATGCATTACTTTTACTCGGAGAGGTTACAATTTTTTTAAAGTGTTCCCATTTTTCTCCTGCTTTGAAACTTCCTTTTGCGACAAATTCCATTGTATTCACCG
>JAWOKW010000169.1:0-8863 GCA_033854095.1 Candidatus Methanoperedens sp.
GATACGCTGGTGGATCTGAGGAATGAGATAACAGGCGAACTCTATGATTACTTTGGTATAATATGCGATGCGCACCACCATGAGGTCGCAACAGCAGGGCAGTGCGAGATCGACATGAAATATGATAAGCTCACAAAGATGGCTGACAACGTCCTGACGTACAAGAACGTGGTCAAGAACGTGGCATACAACATGAAAATGGTAGCCACGTTCATGCCAAAACCCATCTTCGGGGATAACGCCTCTGGCATGCACATCCACCAGTCGCTCTGGAAAGGCACGAATGGAAGCTCGCATAACACCTTCTATGACCCTGATGATGAGTACGCTGAGATATCTCAGACCTGCCGCTATTACATTGGAGGGCTTATGGAGCACTCGCGTGCGCTCTGCGCCATCACATCGCCTACCACGAACTCATACAAGAGACTTGTACCTGGATATGAAGCCCCTGTTTATATCGCATGGAGCAAGCGCAACAGGTCAGCGAGCATACGAGTGCCTGTGTATGAAAAAGGTAAGGAAGCTCCAAAGAGGATCGAGTTCAGACCGCCTGATACAAGCTGCAATACATATTATGCGTTCGCAGCATTGACAGCAGCAGGGCTTGACGGCATCAGGAATAAGATAGACCCGGGAGACCCGTGCGATGAGAACATCTACCATCTTACACCAGAGAGGAGGCATGAGATGGGAATCAAGGAATGTCCAGGTTCGGTGCAGGAAGCCCTTGATGAGCTTGAATCAGATAGCAGATTCCTTGAGCCTGTGTTCCCGGACGATGCAATCGATATGTGGATCGAGCTTAAAAAGGAGGAGTACAAGCAGAACTCGATCAGACCAACGCCATTTGAGTTCTATCAGTACTTCGATATTTAAATGAGCATCAATTTAAAGTATATCTTGCTCCCAGCAATTTTATTTTTAGTGCTGGCAAATACTGTGTATGCAGCGCAGCAGATAGACAAGGCAGATACAGCGTGGGTTCTTGCCAGCGCTGCGCTCGTGATGATCATGATTCCAGGGGTAGGATTGTTCTATGGTGGGATGGTACGAAAGAAAAATGCTATATCAACTATAATATTAAGTTTCGCCATCCTTGCTTTAATCAGCGTTCAATGGGTGCTTTTTGGTTACAGCCTTGCCTTTGGACATGATGTGGGCGGCATAATAGGGAACCTGCAGTGGGCGGGACTCATAGGTGTGGGTCAGCAGCCTGATGCTAACTATGCTGCTACCATCCCTGCGCTGGCTTTTATGATATTCCAGGCAATGTTCGCAATAATCGCGGTCGCCCTGATCACAGGTGCATTTGTAGAGAGAATAAAATTCAGTGCTTTCCTGATATTCTCTCTCCTCTGGGCAACCCTTGTGTATGACCCGATAGCACACTGGGTATGGGGTGCAGGAGGCTGGCTGCGCAACCTTGGTGTGCTTGATTTCGCTGGCGGTGCGGTTGTGCACATAAGCGCGGGAGTATCAGCCCTTGCTATTGCGCTTGTGATAGGAGCACGCAAGGGTTTCGGAAGCCACGCCATGGAGCCGCACAGCATACCTATAACGCTGCTTGGTGCTGCACTATTATGGTTCGGCTGGTTCGGATTTAATGCAGGCAGTGCTGTCACAAGTAATGGGATTGCAGCGAACGCATTTGTGGCAACAAACACAGCAGGCGGAGCTGCTGCGCTCACATGGACGCTGTTGAGCTGGCATTACAAAAAACCCACAGCCCTTGGAATGGCGACAGGCGCAGTCGTAGGACTTGCAGCGATCACGCCTGCATCTGGTTTCGTTACACCGCTGGCTGCCATCGCAAGAGGTTTTGTCGCAGCAGTGATTAGCTACTACGCAATGCTCTTCCGCATGAAACAGAGTATCGATGAGTCCCTCGATGTCTGGGCATGCCACGGCATCGGCGGGATATGGGGCGTGGTAGCAGCCGGCATATTCGCTACAATCTTAGTAAATCCAGCAGCTTCGGGTTTGATAGATGGCAATGCAGTCCAAGTCGTAAAGCAGTTAATAGCGGTTGGAGCGACAGGAGCGTACGCTTTTGTAGTGACCCTGATTCTCTCAAAGGTCATAGACATGACCATTGGCTTGCGTGTTCAGGACGAAGAAGAAGCAGTAGGTCTGGACATAGCGCAGCATGCTGAGAAGGCATATTCGTGAATTATTTTAAAATCTGCGCCACAGCATATGCAGGAAATACTTTTGATATTTCCTTTCCATATTTTTCTGATATCTGAACAACCTCAAATCCATCAGCTGCTTTTTTTGCAAGGAATTCACCAAGACCACATGCGACTATCAAATTCAGGTCGTAGCGTCTGGCGACTTCATGAACAGCACAGGCGATATCAGAGACCTGTTTTTCCATCGCCTGCTGTGCTATTGAAACCAGTTCCTCATCACTTATCTCTGTGAGATCAGCGCATAAAAGGCGGGCAAGCCTTCTTTTTGCATCTGTTGCTGTCTTCCCTGCACGGTCCGGAGTATCACATGTGTAATCTTCTTCTGATATCATGTCAAGAACAAGGTATATATCTGCTGTTATCGCAAAAAGCTCGGATGATATCCGTGAGACTTCACCTCTCAGTTCAACAGTACTAAGAACCGCAGCAAGATTCGTTCTCAGCATGCCTGAATAAACAAGTTCGCTTCTTTTAAGACGTTCGAAATCTGTTCTGGTTGCAAGGGGTCTGCCTTTCTGGATAGGGATTATATCTGTGGTCGTTGAGCCTGTATCCACGAACACGCAGTTCTCAAACTCCTCTGCTATAGTAAGAGCCGATGCCATCCAGTTAGCTGCTGCGATACTGCGTTTCTTTTTTTTTGTAAGAACCCCGCTGCTATCAAGGAACCATGCGTCTTTGAAAGCATTGTTCACAGCATCGATAATATATGATAAACCTGTCTCCTTGTCAGGAAAGCAATCAGCAAGCTCTCCTGTTATCACCACCCCTACCTTTTCTGGTTTCAGGCGAGCTGAGATATCAAGGAGCGCCTGCGGGAGCCCTGTATCCTTCCAAAGAGGGAGGTAATGCAGTTCTACTATCCTGCCATCGCTTGAGGCGACCTTGGTGTTCGCACCGCCAATGTCTATGCCAAGAATCATGGATTAGACCTCGAATTCACAGCCTGCGCCCTGTCCTATTCCTTCATCCACCCTGACGTGTATCTTTTTAATATTGTCAGCGCCTTTCAGTGCTTTTGCTATCTCACCAGTAAAATATTTGCATATATCCTCAGCACTTACGGACTTTGCAGGAAGGAACACAATATCTTCACGAGGTATTACATATCGCTTTTTGTTCTGGAGCATCTCAATAGACACGCTTTCTTTTTTCTCTATACACAGCCGAGGGTCGTTTTCTGCGATCATGACCTTATGATCAAGCCTGTCACAAATCCTGCTGACGATTCCTTTAACAATCTCAAAATCGATAATGAACTCTCCTTTCTGTTCGCCTTCTATTCGCACGCTGACAGCATAAGTATGCCCGTGCAGGCAGCCGCATTTCGGATGAGCCGGGATAAAATGGCATGAAGAAAAACGAAGTTTAGCCATCCAGCCGTCTATTTCAATGAACATGACATCGGCTTAACCACTCTGGAAGGTATAATCCTTTTGTCAATCCTTTGAAAGGATTGAAGGAAGGGTTGAAATAGATAAAATAACAATAAGACTTATAATGATTGAGGGAGTCGGTCATGAAGCTATATGAATATTCTGCCAAGGATATATTTTCAAAACATGGCATCTCGATTCCGAAAGGCAGTCTTATTACACACGCTGACGATGCAGAGAAAATAGCGTATGAACTTGGGTCTGTAGTGATCAAAGCACAGGTGACAGCAGGCGGGCGCGGGAAAGCAGGCGGCGTAGCTGTTGCAGCAAATCCGCAGGAGGCAAAAGAGACTGCACAGAGCATTCTTCGCATGTCGATAAAAGGATTGCCTGTAAAAAAAGTCCTTGTCGAAGAGTACAAAAAAATAGATAAGGAGATGTATCTTGGCATAACTATCGATAGAGCCGCCCGCCGCCCCATCATCATGGTCAGCTCGCAAGGTGGTGTGGACATAGAGGAGACAGCTAAAAGAACTCCTGAAAAGATTTTCAGAATGTACGTGAATCCGCTGACAGGGCTCCATGATTACCAGGCAAGGAGGGCTGCGTATTCGCTTGATAGAACTGGTCTAACTGTGATCGTTGAAGTGATAAAAAAACTGTACAATATTTTTGTGGAGTATGACTGCATACTTGCCGAGATAAACCCGCTTGCTCGCACAGCTGATGGGATTTTTGCCCTCGATGCTAAAATCATCGTGGATGACAGCGCTCTTTTCAGGCAGGATGTAGAAGGAGAAGAGCCTGATGCGCTTTCAGAGATTGCAAAAAAAAATGGGATGAGCTATGTTGGTCTTGATGGGGATATAGGATGTATGGTCAACGGCGCAGGTCTTTCGATGGCAACTCTGGATATGATCAAGCAATATGGGGGCGAAGCTGCCAATTTTATGGATATCAGAGCTGGCGCAAACGAGGAGCAGGTGAAGATAGCGTTCAGGATAATATCTTCTAATAAGAACGTAAAGGTTATACTCATCAACATTTTCGGCGGTCTCACACGCTGCGATGAAGTCGCCCGCGGCATCATCGATATGCGCTCTGAAATAAAGCTCCCGCTTGTCATCAGGCTTGCAGGGACAAATGAGGAAGAAGGAAGGGCAATGCTTGAAGAACACGGCGTAACGTTAGCAGCGTCCACTGAAGAGGCTGCAAGGAAGGTGGTGGAACTTGGGAATTCTCATTGACAAAAATACACGGCTCATGGTGCAGGGGATTACAGGGCACGAGGGGTCGTTCCAGACAAAACAGATGAAGGATTTCGGGACTAATATCGTGGCTGGTGTTACGCCTGGAAAAGGAGGCAGTGAGATATACGGCGTCCCTGTTTTTGATACAGTTGCAGAAGCTGCTGAAGGCACTGACCCGAACGCATCAGTTATCTTTGTTCCGCCAAGGTTCGCAGCAGATGCTATTTTTGAGGCTATCGACAGCAGAATAGAACTGATTGTCTGCATAACAGAAGGGATCCCCGTGCATGATATGATGCGCGTGTGTGCATATCTTGAGAACTCATCGTCACGGCTCATAGGACCGAACTGCCCTGGTATTACCGTGCCTGGGGAATCAAAAGCTGGGATAATGCCAAATCAGATACACAGACCCGGCAATATCGGGCTGGTATCAAGAAGCGGCACGCTGACGTATGAAATAATAGACCTTCTGTCAAAAAGCGGGGTCGGACAGTCAACATCCATTGGTATTGGCGGCGACCCTTTGATAGGAACGTCATTCGTGGATGTATTAAAACTGTTTGAAGAAGACCCGATGACCGACGCTGTTGTGCTTGTTGGAGAGATAGGAGGGACTGCTGAAGAAGATTCCATCGCGTTTATAAAGCAGATGAGCAAACCTGTTATTGCATATGTAGTTGGGATTTCAGCCCCGCCTGGAAAAACCATGGGTCATGCAGGTGCCATCGTGTCAGCAGGCAGCGGCACAGCGCTTGAGAAAATACAGGCATTCGAGAATGCAGGTATCGCTGTGGCAAAGAGCCCTGTGGATATAGTGCAGCGGGTCAAGGGTATTTTAAACCTTAACTCCGCAATTTTTTAGATTTGAGGAAGTATGACAGCTATCCACCGCTTCCCACATATATAAGGGCAATCACAAGTGTGATAAGAATATAGAGCAGGTACAACTGTATGCTGCCTGTCTGTATAACTTTTAATATCCGTGATATGGTCATGGCGAACCAGATGACGGGTGCATACAGATATTTCTCAAATATTGGTTCGACCTGTGTATCGAAAATGAACCTTTCCTTGAAATAAGGCGAGCCTGCATAGGTTGTCTGGATCTCCCTGTGTGACCTGTAGATGCCGCTGAACCACCTGCGTATTGGTTTTGAGAATGCTGTGGCTGTGTATTCGTTCCTTGCATTAGAAAACGGCTGTCCGCATCCCCACGTCTCGTATGTTCTTGTCGAAGTCCTGCTAAAAAGCGCAAATATAAATGGAAGGGGAAGGAGAATGAACAGCAGCAAGGACAGCCATATCGTGGATACACTTCCTGCCTGGATAAGAGATGTGCCGAGTGTGAACTTTGAAATCACGCTTATGCCCACAAGAGGCGATATGATTGCATCAAGAACAGGCATGATATAAAAGGGCAAAACGCCGAGGACAATGCAGAGAAGCGAAAGTGCGCCCATTCCAAAGAGCATATATACAGGAACCTCTTTTGCCTGTTCTGCATGCTGGCTTCGCGGAAGCGCTAAGAAGCTTATCCCGAACGCTTTGACAAAACAGGCTGCTGCGAGCGCACTTGTAAGAGCGAGCGCTGCCCCGCTTGAAAGCACAGCGATCTTTGTGATATTGTCCGAGAGAGCGATGCTCGAAAGCTGAGCCTGAAAGGTCAGCCACTCACTTACGAATCCGTTAAAAGGCGGAAGCGCTGAAATGGAGACTGAGCCTATCAGGAAAAATATGCCAGTCCATGGCATCTTTTTTATAAGTCCACCCATTTCTTCGATGTTCTTTGTGTGCGCTGAATATATCAGAGAACCGGCTCCCATGAAGAGCAGGGATTTGAATACAGCATGGTTCATCAGGTGATAGAGCCCTGCTATCAGCCCAAGCGCTGCAAGCTCAGGATGCCCTGTGGACATGAATATCATAGCCACGCTTACCCCGATAAGTATAATCCCGATATTTTCAACACTGTGATAGGCGAGGAGGCGTTTTATGTCGTGTTCCATTAAAGCGTACATCACACCAAGAAGCGCAGACGCTGATGCTATGATCAACAGCAGTATCCCCCACCACAGAACGCCTGCTCCCAGAAAATCAAAGGAAACACGGATGAGCATATAGATAGCGGTTTTTATCATGACACCTGACATGAGCGCAGATACATTGCTCGGTGCGGCAGGATGGGCGTATGGGAGCCAGATATGGAGGGGAACTATGCCTGCTTTTGCCCCAAAACCAATGAGAGCGAACAGGAATGCCATATCTTTGAGCGCTGGCGGAAGTGATGCAGCATGGAATGTCTCGAAACTGAAACTTCCACTTCCACCTGCAAGGATCAGGAGTGAGAGTATGATGAACCCTGTGCCGATATGCGTCATTACAATATAGATAAAACCTGCTTTTCTTATGTCTTTTTTCTCATGCTCATATATCACAAGGAAATAGGATATCACTGACATCAATTCCCATACTATCAGGAACATGACCGCATTGTTAGCTGTGACCACAAGGATCATTGAAAGAACGAATATATTATACAGGAAACCCAGGTAGCCGATGTTCTTTTTGCCGAAATATTCTTTCATGTATCCAATCGAATAAATGGAAACTGCAAAGACGGCAATGGAAATTACGAGAATGAAGAATGCAGACAGCCTGTCCACAAAAACGCCGAAGTTCAAAAACTGCGCGCCTGGTAGAGAGAAAATAAAAGTTTCGCCGAATAGCACAGAAAACGAGAAAAAAATCCCGAAAATGGACGCTGCGGCTGCGCTCAAAAAAGAAGCATAAGTGCTCAAACGATCATTTCTGTTCAATATTATGGACAATGCAGCCCCGATCAAAAAGGTGAGGATGAGTCCTGAAAACAGGTAATTGTACGCCATAAAACAGAGCCTTTCTTTACTTACGTTTTTGTATTTAAGTTTAACCTGAAGATGATATGCCAATGAGTTTCTTTGATATACTATGCTGTACTAAGGAGTTGTAGTGAAATAAGAGAACTGAGGAATAAAAATGTCCAGCCGCCTGATAGAAATATTTAATCAAAGAAAAAATGGAACTAAAACGAGTGCTTTTGCTTCCCCAGGAAGAATTAATCATGATTCCACTCCCTTTTACACGAGCAGGTTATACGAGGGGCTGCCAAAGGAGGAGGTAATAAAGTATATAGAAAATCCAGTTTTAGGTTTTTTGATGAGAGGCGAATAAAGGACTTTTCTTTATGAAAATTGCAGTTACTAAACTTGCTGAAAAGTCTGAAAATATAGCAGAATTATTCGCTTCCTGTGGTCATGAAGCCTTCATAGTTTCCACTATGAAAGTTTCAGAGCCATCAGACCCAGAGCCTCTTTTGCGCCTGTGCGACAGGCTCTCAAAATGTGAAATCGATATTCTTATCTTCACAAGCGCACTTGGTGTTGATAAGCTTTTTGAAAAAGTAAAACCCAGAAATGTAAGGATTGTAAGCGTGGGTCCGAAAACTGCAAGAAAAGTGGAAGAATACGGTTTTTCAAGCGAGGTCATCCATTCATTTTCATCTGAGAATTTTGCACAGTACCTAGGTGATATCAAAGGCAAAACGATCGGAATCGCGCGAGCAGAGGTGCCAAACCCCCAATTGATAGAATCCCTTGAATTAAAAGGAGCGACAGTTGTTCAGGCTGCTGCGTATGGATTAAAGCAGGCTGATAATGACCTTATGGAAATCTTAAAGGATATGGATGCAGTGATTTTTACAAGTGCTATGTCATTTGAGTGTTCTGGTTTTATTAAAGAGCGTGCGAAAAATATCACGGTCATTGCAATAGGCAGTAAAACCGCAGAAGCTATGCAAAAACATGGTATAAATCCTGATATAGTAGGGAATGGAACGCTTGAAAGTTGTTTGGTGAACTCCTCCCGCCATTGAAACCTGAGTTCCCACTAAATTAGGCACAACCAATTAATTTTTCCAAATTTTCCATCTTCCCTTATCGAAAAGTATATATTTTAATATGCCTAATAATTAGGCATATGAAGAAATTTACTCGTATCAAGA
>JAWOKW010000170.1:0-7769 GCA_033854095.1 Candidatus Methanoperedens sp.
AGGCTTCCGAATTCGCCTCATGGTTATTAGCAAATCTACCTGTTTTCTCGTCTCTCTTTTGAGGAAGTATTTTTAACGGGATTTCTCTTTTTATTATCCTGTCAAGTTTAAAACCTGAATGCTGCAAACTTTCGGCAAAAACTTCGGCATTAAGTATATTCACACCTTTCAGCTTCGTATCACCTATAACATAGCAGCATCTGCCGCCGTATTTTAAAATCCTGAAGCTTTCATCAAATACCTCCTGCATATCTATAAAAAATGCCTCTATTTCTTTTGCCATTTTTTTGCTTTTCTCTGACATCTCAAGAACGATATTTTTAGCAATTTCGCTTTTTAATTGTTTATTTTCATACTTTTTATATGATGTACCTATAAATTCTTTTTTATAGTCTGTTAAATCATCTGCAAAATCAAGCCAGATAGTCGATAATTGATGTAAATCCGCATACTCATAGCTGGTAACATAAGGACTTGAACTTACTATTAAATCTACAGAACCATCAGGTACAGGCTGATTTCTGGCATCATCAATCTTAATATTTAAATAATCATTGAGATTTTCTCTAACACTTTCAAGAACAATATCATAAAAAGCATCATTACCACGCTGCATTTTTTTAATATGTTTTCGCAGGGAATCATAAGGTTTTATTGATTTTTTCTTGAAATCCCTTGTCGGCTTTGTACTTCCCTGCAGCCATATAGAGCAATTCTTCAAAATGTGACTGAACGCAACAAGAAAAAAATCTCTGATAGTTGTATCTTCTTCATTATAAATTACTCTTAATATAGCACCAAGTTCATTCTTATTTTCTTCAGTAAACCAGTAATTAATTCTATCAATATGTTTTTGAGGAATTAACAGCTCAATTTGCTCATTGGATAGTAATTTCTGATTTTTATCTAAAGATTCCAACCTGAGCAAAAGCTGCTTTATTTTTCTATTAAGATACTCTGGATCTATGGGTGTTGCTTTTACTTTTGTGATTAAATAGGAAATTTTATTAATATCTGTTCCAGAGGCTTTAAAGCCTCTTGAAATCGCAGTGACTATCGTAGTCCCACACCCCATAAAGGGATCATTTATAGCGGCATTGTCAGAAGAGATATACTCATCAATCAGCTTTTCAACCAACTGTGGGATGAACTTTGCTGGGTATCGATGGTAATCATGTGTCCACTTGCCAGTCTCAGACGGTTTATATTCTTCAAAAGACCACGCCTCATCAATCTTTTTTGTGTTAAATAACTGTAGTGTATTAATTGCCATTTATCACTTAATAACATTATTCAACATTTATCAAACTTTTGCTTTGAAAGAAGAGAAGATGAGAAATCATTTTCTTAACTTCATATACTCCCGCAAAACAGTAGTTGCGTAGCTGCCTTTCTGCAAAGAGAATTCAAGTACGACTTTCATCTTTCCATGATTTATTTCATCCTCCATAACTGCAAATTCAGGCTTGAAAAGCAGCACGATTTCCCTGCGCAGCCCTTTCGAAGAAAGTTCAGGCATAGCAGTAACCCTGAATCCATCTAAATCAATGTTCAGCTCCTTAATCGCCCTTCGCTCCATCTCACCCATCTCGCCCTCTGCAAAATCCGTATTATACCCAACAAGCGGCAGTGACAAAGGCGCGCCCTTTATTTATCAGATTATTTATCCCATCCAGATTATCCTTCGTGGCTTTCTGTAAGCGAGAAGTATCAGGCATGCCCATTCTATTTTTAAAGCACACGATATCTCCACAATATGCCTTATTGATAGACAGACCAGCCTCAATGCGCCTGCTCAGGATGATATTGAATATATAGGATTGATAGGCATGCAGGAACATCTTCTGCAGGTTCCGGGACAGCACCCTGAACGCACCTGTATAATCCCCAGGATGAGCGATCAGATAATTCATCATCGCCCTCTCGAACTGGAGATAAAGAGGATATATCTTCAGCCCTTCTTTGAAATCACCTGTGTCCAGTACGAACTGGCGCGCTTTTTTAATTTCATCTGCTTCATCAGGAAAAGGCTTTACTATATATGTAAGAGCCGCCTCTTTGAAATCCCCTCTTACGATAGCTTCACCCACAACATGAGTCACAGGTCTATTCTCCCCGAATCTCTGCACACCAAAAAAATTCGGTGCACCTTTTTCAAGCTCCTGCGAAATGATTTTTACTCTCAAAAGCGTTTCATTATGCGAGAGTTCAATATCTCTCATCGTGATTTTGAAGCGATTGCCCCACAGGTCTCCGAGGCTGATCTTCTTGTTTGAACGTCCGACCACCTTTAGCTCCACATCCTTTAACCGCACCCTTGCTATCTCCTCTTCACTCATATCCCAGATACTTATTTTCTGTCTGGTGAGGGCGCGTTTGTCCTTTGTACCAGCCCACCCAAACCTGCTCTGGCTTATCCTCAGGATGCGTGACAGGTTATGAATGAGATGGTGTATGTCCCAGTTTCGCTTCGTGAGATCTACTATCAGGTAATTCCCATTTGTGATTTCAATCCTGTTTGTGAGCTCTTCAACACAGAAATCCTCGCTCTGCTGGCGTATGATGCCGCCGATGCCGGGAGCCTTTGTATAATATAGACAAATACCGATCGCATCATCAGCGCTAATAATAACATTCAAAATTTTAAATATGTATGATCAATTATTACTTTTTTGCTTCTTCTTTCAATTCTTCTTTGTTCTCTGTCGCTTCTTTCTTAGGGAATATCTCGCTCATGGGTTTCTGACCGTATTCAGTAATAACAGCATTAATCTGGGCGATCTCTGATGATATTTCACGCCCTCTCATGGATTTTCGCCTTCTTACTCCCTCTGCTTTCGGATGATAACCTACGCCGCCTGCGACCAGGATCTTTTTTCTTGCCGGACCTGGCAAATCTCCTCGCATCGGAAAACCATCTTTATCAGTTCCGCCTGTCAGCCGCAACGTATAGCCTGCTAACCCAACGACATCTCCGTTTACCGTATCTCCGATGTTCTTACCAATTAATTTATTAGCCGCTGCTCCAGAGACCGCTATTTGATGGGCTTCGGCGGTCTTACTATCAGAAACCACTACTCTGAAATCTACCATTCTTTTGCTCCTAATTTGATAATCATTTACTCTGCAACCTCTAACATAGACGATTTGCTATAAAAACCTTTATCTGAATTTCTGCTGTGCAATCGTAGATAGAAAACTATATCCAAGAAGAGAGAAACAGTACTATAAATACTGGGAGTTAAATATGAAAGAATTTACTAAGGAGGAACTTGCAGCATACAATGGCAAAAACGGCGCACAGGTGTTGGTTGCTTATAATGGAAAGGTGTACGATTTCTCACATAGTTCTCGCTGGGAAAATGGGGAACATGAAAATCTTCATACATCGGGTAAAGATTTGACATATGATCTTGAGACATTGTCCCCGCACGGCGCAGAGGTGATCGGGCGTTTTCCTATAGTTGGAACTTTACGCCAGGATTAACTATACCCCAATATCCATCTCTTTATCTGCCCTCACCTGCGGCGTTCCATGCTTCTCCTCGTAATTCCGTGCAGAATGCCACAGCAGAGGTGCATCCTTATTTCTGCCTTTAATGTCGCTCGTGAGCCTTGCTCTGATCCTGACCGGTGTCGGGGTGTTGATCGCAACCCCGGAAATTATTGCCTGACCTTTAGCGAGCGATGGGAGTTCTGAGACTAAATCCCTGCTGGCTGATTCAATGCTCTGGGCGATCTGCTGCTGGTCTGTCGGGTTTATGATGCGCATCGTGATCTGGGTCATGCATTGCGAGAGCGAATCTGCATCAAGTTTACTTGGGCGCTGGGAAACCATGCATATTCCGATCCCGAATTTCCTGCCTTCTGAAAGTATGGTCTTGAGGATTCCCTTTGATTTTGCTTCACCGCTGTGGGGCGCGAACCTGTGAGCTTCTTCGATGATGACGAACACAGGATATGGAAGGAATTTGTCAACATGGGATTCATTGTACCTGTTGTTCTCAGTTCCTTCGCGTGCATCAAAGAGACGGCGGAGCATGACAGAAGCGATCAACTGCTGATATGTTTCCTCGATCCCTGAAACATCCATAATCGTGAGCTGCCCTATCCTGAAATATTCAGCAAGGGGAATGGTCTGGAAATCATCAAATATCGGGGCATAAAGTTTCCCGAACCTCCAGATTATCCCTTCGATCGTGGATTCATTGGTCGCATCGCGCAAGTTCCCTATCTCCTGCTTGAGTTCGTTACGCGTGAATGGTTTCTTGTTGTTCTTTTTAAGATTATTGTATGCTGAGCGGAATATGCTCTTCATTTTATCAGACATAGTGCCGTCGTCCATTATACTGATAAAATCGCTGATCGTCAGGTCGCTTATCCGTATTTTTATATTTTCTGGTTTTACTATCCTGACCTTCGGGCGATACGAAGCTGTGATGAATTCAGGCATATTTGATATCTTGTCAAGCGATGAGTATTCGCCGTGAGGGTCGAAGATCAGGACAGGCGCCATGTTGTAAGGTTTTAGCAGTTCTTCGACAAGAACACCCACAGTGTATGATTTTCCTGCGCCAGTAGATGCTATTACCGATATATGCTGGCTTATGATATCACGTACAGATAATACGATGTCAGCATCTTTTCCAAGAACAGTACCCACAAAGGCTGAACCCATCTCGCTCTTCTTTACTTTGCTTATATCTTGCAGTACATCCTTTTCTGCAAGTTCTATTCTTTGCCCGCATACAGGGTTCGTTCTGGGATTTATGAATTCGCCGAGCTCATCATCAAAATAACCCACTACATCGGCTGAATAAGAATAATATTTGAAATCCAGAGGGTCAAGACCATAAAATCGGGATATCTCATCAGCATCGATATTCATATCCATAAGGAAATCCTCTGGATATTGCTTCAGAGGCTCACAGTGTTTTACCCTGCACAGGACATTTTTTCCTGCATCTGTATAGCTCACGAACATTCCTCTTGGGAGGCGCTCATGCGAGATAAAGGTAAAACCTTCTTCATTTGAATAATTGACTGTTCCGATCATTTCAAGCATACTTTTACGAATAGATTCTTCTCATAAATCTCACTTTCGGTTTTCACTCCATACACGTTTAATATATCTTCAATACACATTTTAAGCAGTCTGGAATGATTTATATTTATGCTATGAGTTATATTCAACATATAGCAGTTGCCGTTATCTGTATAGCTTATTGAGTCCAGCAGAAATCCTACCTTAAAATACAGGATAAGCCCATCAATGACTTCTTTCAAACTGAGCTTATATAGAGGTTTCTGGAAATACCAGAACCCCATATGTTCAGCCAGTTTCTGATCGGCAATTACTTTTGCAATCATCCCAAAATCTGCAGTCTCTATTAATGCTTTAAATAGCTCTTTGTGGATAATAATACCCACAGATGATGCCATCATTTCCTTACCTATGCGCATCCAATGTTGCTCCTCCTGGGATAACGCAGGGCTCTTCTTTGAACCATTCTCTAAGTGGAGATCGTGTTTTTTCATAGGCTTAATATTTTACTGAAAAGTTAATAAATTTTTCTATGGACATATCATGTACACGGCATGAACGTAACATTTATGCACATGTACATATTTATATGACGGTTATATTTTCTGTGATGGAAAATAACTGGTCAAATACAGGTGGTAAAAAAATATGAAACAAAACATTATAAGAATTCTGACTGCTGGATTGATTTTTGGAGCTGTTTTAATTTTTTTAACTCCGATGGCGAGTGCATGTGGTGATAAGGACTATTACCAGGTGACCGTCCTGCATGGTCTTCACGGCACGACTGATCCCCAGGGGACATTCGAAGTGCCGGACGGTACAGATGTTGTGATCAAGATGATTCCTGATCTGGGGTACACTGTGGATAGCTGGTCCGTAGATGGTGCACCATTCGATTCGCCTGGTCGGGGGCCAGATGTGGATGGGAAAACCATAGAATACAAAATCCCCGGCATTTGTGCGGATACTTTAGTAGAGGTCACATTCACGCGATTAACTACAGAAAAATAAAAGCAGCTATCTATTAGAAAATATCACTGCTGAGCATTGGATTTATGTGACTTTCAGATCTATTGAATCTATTAAAGGCGATTTAAATGATAATGGGATATCTGCCGATGCGGGTGACCTGGTGTTAATGAAGCGCGCCTCAATAGGAGAGATCAATTTCTCAGAAATAACGCAAAATAATCTTTCAATAGGACAATTTTTGAGTCATAAGGAATAGATATTTACATATCAAATACACATTGTTAATCGAAGGCTATAAAGCAAGTAAATAGAAAAAGCTGTAAAAATTCATTTAGATTGACCGAAGATATCGATTTAAAATATGCAAAAAAACTCCCGGATTCGCCGGGAGTTTATATCATGAAAGATAAGGATAAGCATGTTATCTACGTAGGGAAAGCCGCCTCGCTCAGGGACAGGGTAAGCCAGTATTTCAGGGCACAGGACTCTCCTAAAACAAGGATGCTTGTAAAGAATATCGGGGAACTTGAATATATCGTGACAGAGAATGAAGTTGAGGCGCTGGTACTGGAATCAAATCTCATAAAAGAACATAGACCGCGCTATAATGTGCGCCTGAGGGATGATAAGGCGTATCCTTTTATCAAGATCACAAAAGATGAATACCCACGTATCTGTATTGCCCGCAGACGGGAACATGATAGTGCGCAGTATTTCGGGCCTTATCCAAGTTCAAAGTCTGTGAGGGAATTAATAAGGATAGCCTCGGGCTTCGGTATCAGGCGGTGCAGGAAAAAAATCCCCTGCCAGCCGTGCCTTAACTATTATATAAAACAATGCGCTGCGCCGTGTCTTGGTGAAGTGACAAAAGAGGAATATCATGATATTATCAAAAACGTTTCCGACTTCCTTAAAGGAAAGAGAATCCAGCTAATCCAGTCACTTACAGAAGAGATGAACAGGCTTTCAGACATGCAGCAATATGAAGCAGCAGCGCGTGTGCGTGATCAGATCGATGCCCTGGAAGAACTATTAGAAAAACAGCGCGTAAACACAGCCGGTCAAAAAGAACAGGACATAATTGCATTTGCTATTTCGAACAGTTCAGGCAGCATTCAGATATTCCACATAAGCGAAGGGAAATTAAAAGGACGTGATACCTTTTCACTGAACACGGCTGGCTCTGATGAGGGCGAGGTAATTTCAAGTTTTATCAAACAGCACTATCAGGATGTTATGCCGCCTGAAGAAATCATAATACCTATTGAGATTGATGATAAATCCGTAGCTCACTGGCTCTCTGAAAAAGGTTCAAAGCTCAAAACTCCAAAAAACAACACTGAAAAAAGCCTGATGAGCCTTGCACATGAGAACGTCAGTATGCTCCTTGACCAGAAGTTACTTACTGAAGGCAATATTCTTCTTGAACTGCAAAAAGCCTTAGCCCTGCCTGCTGTTCCCTCATTGATAGAAGCATTTGATATTTCGAATATCAGCGGAACCGATGCTACAGGTTCGCTTGTTACGTTTGAGAATGGAGAGCCAGATAAAAAGAATTACAGGCGGTTCAGAATCAAAACAGTAGAGGGTGCAGATGATTTTGCTATGATGGCAGAGGTAGTGTCAAGAGCGTACTCGCGCCGCAAGGAAGAAGGTAAAAAAATGCCTGACCTGATATTGATCGATGGAGGAAAAGGACAGTTAAATGCTACCCTTTCAGCGCTTTCAAAGCTTGGGCTTTCATTGAATA
>JAWOKW010000171.1:0-12223 GCA_033854095.1 Candidatus Methanoperedens sp.
ACAGGATAGCTATAATCGATTATGGGAAAATCGTGGCTCTTGATGCGCCGCAGACGCTCAAAAACCAGATCGCAGGGGACATGGTTAAAATAAAACAAAAGAATCCAGACATCGAAGCGATAAAAAAGCTTGAATATGTTAAAAGCGTGCAGGAAAAAGAAGGTCTGCTCTACCTTTCGATCAAAGATGCAAGTAAACACTTACAGCATCTTTTAACCTTCACCGGACCTATAGATTTTGTGGAAGTGCGAAGCGGGACGCTCAATGACGTGTTCCTTCACTATACTGGGAGGGAGATACGCGAAGCCGAAGCAGAAGGGGGTTTCTGGGAAAGGGTGATGAAAAAATGAGCCTTATGAACGAGCTTGAAGGCATATATGCTGTATGGCTGCGTGAGGCAAAGATATACATAAGAGAGAAGGAACGGCTCATCTCAGCCGGGATATCGCCTCTTCTCTGGATATTTGTCGCTGGTACAGGTCTCAATACAATAGTCAATATTCCTGGAGGATATACATATCAGGTCTTCCTCTATCCGGGTATAATGGTCATGACAGTGCTGTTCACCTCGCTTTTCTACGGGATATACATTATCTGGGACAGGAGGCTTGATTTCCTGAAAGAAGTACTTGTAGCACCTATATCAAGAACGAGTGTTTTTTCAGGAAAAATGCTTGGCGGAGCAACAGATTCGATGGTGCAGATGGTGTTTCTCATGGCAATCGGTCTTTTTATAAGCGTTCCATTGACGCCGCTGGTTGTTATAGAGGCTCTTCTCATGCTTCTGTTGATATCGATCGCGATGGTGAGCATTGGGCTTGCAATAGGCGCAAATCTGCAGAGCCCTGAGGGCTTCAACCTTGTAATAGGGTTTGTTATGTGGCCCATGTTTTTCTTCAGCAACATCCTGTTTATGACATCTACGCTTCCTTCATGGCTTGCTGCAGTAACTTATATAAACCCGCTGACATATGGTGTAGATGCGCTTCGGGGCATCATCCTTGGTATAAACCAGTTCCCGATTTATTTTGATGTATCCATAATATTTATTTTCTCTGCAATCATGATGGGACTTGGGGTTTTGAGTTTCAGGAGAATGTAGCATGCTAAGGCTTTTTAACACACTCACACGAAAGAAAGAAAAATTCCAGCCTCTTGGCGACGTTGTGGGGATTTATACATGCGGGCCATCTGTATACCAGTGCGCCCATCTTGGGAATTTCAGGACTTTTATTTTTGAAGATGTGCTTGTGAGATACTTGCGATTCAGGGGCTATAAAGTAAAAAGAGTGATGAACCTTACTGATATAGAGGATAAAGCCATAGTGACCGCTAAAAAAGAAGGAAAGTCGCTGCGTAAACTGACTGAATATTACTCAAGGATTTTTTTTGAGGACATGGAGACACTGGCTCTACTGCCTGCTGATGTTTTTTCAAAGGCTACTGAGCATGTGCCTGAGATTATCGGGATAATACAAAAATTAATGGAAAATGGCTATGCTTATCGCGGAAAAGACGGCTCGATATATTATGATGTATCAAAATTCGATGATTGGGGAAAACTCTCACATTTAAAGCTGAAAAGAGGGAAAAAGAAAATAAAACGGGATGAATGGGGAGAAGAATCTGTTATTGTCTCGGATTTTGCGCTCTGGAAATCATATGAGAAAGAAGATGGTGACGTGTTCTGGGAAACTGAACTTGGAAAAGGTCGTCCTGGCTGGCATATCGAGTGCTCAGCCATGAGTTCAAAATATCTTGGCACACATTTTGATATACATATAGGAGGTGTGGACAATATATTCCCGCACCATGAGAGCGTGATAGCTCAGAATTATGGAGCATTTGGCAAAAACCCATCAAGGTACTGGCTTCACAGCAGGCATCTTATGGTCGGCGGTAAGAAGATGTCAAAATCCACAGGCAATTACTATACTGTACACCAGCTTGTTGCGATGGGGTTCAAACCGATGGCTATTAAGTACCTGCTTCTGTCGATGAACTACAGGAGAAGGCTGAATTTCACATTCGAAGGGGTTGAAGAAGCAGGGAAAAAACTTGAGAAAATCCAGAACACAATTGAAATACTGAAGAGCACAGACGGCACGGTCGATGCAGGAAAAATAGCTACAAAAGCCATAAAACGATTCGAGCAGGCGATGGATGATAACCTGAACACTGGAAAAGCCCTGAAGATACTTGAGGAGTTTACTGACGAAGCAGGCAGGATTGTTCCTGATAAAGAATCTTCTAAAAAGATTATTGAGACATTCTGGATTTTTGATTCGATACTTGGGCTGGCTCTATGTAAGACCTAACAAATAATTAGTCCAATGTTTATCGTTTTTGTTATTCCTGGATATATTTCCCCAGATTCAAGAATGAAAATAAAGAAGCTTGAACAGAACTCATCTCTTCCAGGATAATATCCGCTTTTTGCGACTTTTTATCCTGAACGATGGCAATCCTTATCTCAGACAAAGGAGAGATCAAATCATCTGAAGAAAAAAGCAAGGATTGTATCATATCTTGAAGGGATGGAAAGGTCCTGCAAGCCCGATAAATCTATCAGATATCAGATTGATTTTATCTGCATAATATGATTAATGAGATACCACATAATAAACTCATACGGGGAGTAATGATAGTGAAAAGCGAGTATGTCAGTCATGTAATAGACTTCCTGGAGAAGCAGTCTGTTACCTATCATACTCGGATAGTTGAGTTCTCAGAAGATGATTGTAATGCATTGGAACTGTCTAAAGAATAATATTGTCTCAAGACCGCTTTTTCAAGAAACTTAATATAGTTCACAATCAAAATATATCCTGTGTGATTTGAATGCCAGAAACAGTAAATAGTCAATTATATAACGTGGCGCCAAGCCCACTGAAAGTATTGTGGATAAAAATACAGTTTATTGTGGTGTAACAAATGTTTCGAATTATTTTTGTACTTGATATATTAAAGGGCAATACTGTTCACGCTGTCAGAGGTGAGAGAGCAAGGTATCAGCCCATAAAAGGCAGCATAATATGCGATTCATCTTATCCGCTTGATATAATATCAGTTCTTTCACCAAAAGAGGTATATGTCGCTGACCTTGATAGTTTGCAGCATCTTGGAAATAATTTTGAACTTATTAAAAAAATATCTTCAAAAACAAGGACAATGGTCGATACAGGTGCAGAAAAAATGAGTGATATTGAACAGAATTTTGATATTGCAGATACTGTGGTTCTGGGCACTGAGACGGCTTCGCTTGAACTGATAGAAAGCGCTGCCTCAGATAGAATTAATGTGAGCATCGATATAAAAAATGGAACTGTGTTTACAAAAGACAGACAAATGGAGGTCGAGCCAGAAGGACTTGTGAAAATATTAAATGAATATGATATCGGGGATATTATTGTTCTTGAGCTGAGTAAAGTCGGAACAGAAGGTGGGATCGATACGGATTTTTTGCAGGACATCGCTGGATTATCTGCCCACAATGTTCTGGTTGGAGGTGGAATCAGGGACTTGAACGATATCGAGGCTCTTGAAAAAATAGGAATAAGCGGCGCACTTGTGGCAACCGCTGCACATAATGGAAAGATACCGCCTGAATACTTCAGAGGTTGAACTCTGGTTTTCTTTTTTCAAGAAATGCGTTTATGCCTTCTATATAATCTCTCGAAGCAAAGCACTCTGAAAAGAAAGCAATTTCCATTTCAAGTCCTTTTTTAATATCATAATTTTTATTTATTAAACTCTTTGCCATTTTAATGATTGTCAGGCTCTTCTGTGCCAGCAGTTGTGCCATTTCCTCAGCCGCTTCCATCACTTCTTCATCTCTGACCGCTCTGTTGACAAGTGTTATGGATTCTGCCTCTTTTGAATCTATAATCCTCCCTGTAAGTATCATTTCTTTTGCTTTTCCTGTGCCCACAAGCCTAGTAAGCCGCTGCGTGCCTCCAAAACCTGGAATAAGACCGATGTTCACTTCAGGCTGACCGAATTTCGCGCTCCCACCTGCGATCCTTATATCACATGCAAGTGCTATTTCGCATCCTCCACCAAGTGCATAGCCATTAACTGCCGCGATCACAGGTTTTGCCATATCTTCGATCTGACTGCACACCTTATGCCCAAGTCTGGAAAAAGCTTCAGCCTCAACAGGATGCATCCCTTTCAATTCTCTAATGTTCGCCCCTGCGCAGAAATTTTTACCCCCACTTATGATTACAGCTTTTATTTGCGTATCGTTTTCAAGCTCAGCCAGGCAATTTCCAAGCTCAACAAGAGTTCCTGTGCTCAGGGTGTTCAGGGCTTCAGGTCTGTTCAGGATTATAAATCCAATTTCGTTTTTCTTCTCAATATTTATATTTTTACCTATATTCATAAAATCCCTCTCCTGTCTTCCTGCCGAGCTTTCCACCTGCGACCATCTTCCGAAGCAGCGGGCACGGCATGTATTTCTCGCCAAGCTCATCATGAAGGATATTAAGTATATCAAAGCACACATCCAGACCTATAAAATCAGCAAGTTCAAGCGGTCCCATTGGATGGTTCGCGCCAAGTTTCATGATGCTGTCGATGCTTTCTTTTGAACCTACTCCTTCCTGCAAGCAGTATATTGCACTGTTGATCATAGGCATCAGTAAGCGATTTGAGACAAAACCCGGAAAATCATTAACAACAACTGGTATCTTTCCTATTTTTTCTGCAACCGCGCTTATTATGTCGATAGTTTCCTGTGATGTGCGAATGCCTTTAACTACCTCTACAAGTTTCATTATATGAGCAGGGTTCATGAAATGCATGCCTGCAAATCGCTCTGGTCTTTCTGTAACCTGAGCAAGGAGCGTTATAGATATGGATGAGGTGTTTGTTGCAAAAACAGTTTCGTCCTGGCATATAGTATCCAATTCTTTAAAGAGCTGTTTTTTTATATCCTCTTTTTCGATCACCGCTTCGATTATCAGGTCTGCGTTCTTGCAGTCGTCAAGGTTTGCAGTTATCCGTATCCTTGAGAGTATTCTATCCTTCTCCGTACTCTCAAGCTTTGCTTCGCTGACCCTCTTTTCCAGCCTTTCTTTTATTTTCGCAAAGCCGGCGTTCACATACTCTTCTTTCACATCTTCAAGCACTACGCTAAAGCCGCTCTGGGCTGCTACTTGGGCTATGCCGCCCCCCATCGTTCCAGCACCGACTATGCCCAATGTTTTTATCTTCATCAACATAAATAATCCTTAACGAATGTCCAGTAGCTGAATATTTTCACGTCACTCTCACTATAAGATAGATATAGCTACAGGATAGATATGTAGTTTAGGTTATGGATCAATGATAAACTCCTCGACCTGCCATCTGGAATAGAGTTTTCAATCCTGCACGGATAAATCCGCGTCATCCGTGTTCTATTTCAATTATGGATTGAAAATCATATACAGGCAACATGAATTTATTGTAATAAGGAGAACTAAAATATGGTCAAAAAATCAGTAAAACTTGTCTTTGCTGCGTTGATACTGATAACATCAACAGCAGCGGCACAG
Source organism: Candidatus Methanoperedens sp. (assembly GCA_033854095.1). Lineage (GTDB taxonomy): Archaea > Halobacteriota > Methanosarcinia > Methanosarcinales > Methanoperedenaceae > Methanoperedens. The sequence goes on from JAWOKW010000171.1 coordinate 5,541, forward strand.
CCTACGGCTGCAAATTTCGGTGTGAATGACGCATCCGGGAATCCGAACACTTTTGTGCTCGTACCCGTGGACATTACAAATGTACAAAATGGATCTGTTGCAGGCATTGGTTTTAGTATCGCGTTTGATCCTAATGTTTTAAGCTTAACTGCAGCAGGTGTGTCCAGAGGGGATCTGACAACTCTTTGGGACTCTCCTGGTTATAATCCGATCAGTGGGCAAATATATATAGTCACTGCAGCAGCAAATGCAATTCCAAATGGCTCAACTGGTTCAGTGGCTGTACTCAATTTCAGTGTAGTGGGTGCATCTGGTGCAACAAGTGTGATCAATATCAGCAGGATACAGTTAAGCGATATAAATGGCAATGTCGGAACAGCCCCTGCCAAGAGCGGTATATTCACTGTAACAGGTGTTCCGCAGCCAGGTGCGAAAGTGAACGGCAAAATAGCGGGCACAATAACTAACGCCTCATCAGGCACTGGCATATCTGGGGCGACTGTAACAGCAGTCGGTATAAGCACTGCGACAAACTCAAGCGGCGGCTACAGTATAAGCATAGCGCCAGGCATTTACAATGTAGCAGTCAATGCAGCAGGATATGTAAGCAGTTCCACATCAAATGTGGCTGTTATCTCAAATGTACCAACTATCGTGAACCTGACATTGACTCCAGTATCTCCGTCGAGCACATCGAATACAGTAACCCGGACAGTCACAGCTAATGCAAGCACACAGACGTCATATTCATCAACGACAGTAGCCCCTTCCTATCCAGCATCAGCAGCATCAGCCACGCCTGTGCCTTCTGTTGAGACTCCATCGCCAACAAAAACATACGAGGCAGTGTCTACACTTAAAACCTTGTATCCAGAGCAGCAAGAAACAAGCTGGTTATTAATAGGCATAATAGGTGCATTGGTCTTGCTGGGAATCATTGTCATTGTCAGATCAAGACTGAGAGCAAAAAAATAACCTGATATTTATCCATGACAACAAGAAGATGCTGGAAAGTGAAGGGTTGATGCCAAGGCTTGCAAAGATGCAGAAAAGCAAGTTTGATGAATTTCTTGGAAAGGTTAACCTGAGAAGCAACATTAGCGCTGCGAAGACCTGGAAGGTTTAATAAGACCGTTTTCATCCCGCATCCAGATTTCGAAGCCAGGAAGAAAATAATAGTGGAGATATGTGAAGAGGCTGCGATGATACCGCTTCGCGAAAGGATAAATAATGGCAAGCCGAGGCGGGAGATAACCATGCAGGACTTTGAGAATGTTACAGGTGAGAGGAAAACCGTGCTCAGTTCATGGTATCCAAAGGCATTGAAGGAGCTTGCAGGTACTGAGGAGGTGGAGATGTTCAGGGAATTAATAGAGGCAGGGAAGAGCTACTTTGTGGAAATTCCATTTGCAGAAAAAAAAGATAATGGGAGCGTTAAGCTCATGAAGGCTAAAATGTTAAACTACTGCGCCGCGACCGACAAAGGAGGCAGAGAGAACAACGAGGAGGTCTGCTATCCTATGTGCAGGAGCTTGTGGATAAAGGCGTGATAACACAGGAAGAGGCTGCTGTGCATCCTGATAAAAATATTGTAACAAGAATAATAGGCTTTATAGAGGATGCAGAACCATCACGGTTATAGCTACAAGAGTAACAGTTTAATAGTTATCCAGCATTAATTAATTTTATGCGAGCAAAACAGCGGGTGAATAGTAAAAAGGGCAATAAATACGCTTCCGCCGCAAAAGAAAAAGGAGCAAAAACAGTAGTTGTAAAACCTGCGGGTTATCCATTAAAAGGCATGTTCCATGAATATCCGGAACCATCAGAACTGGATGTTTTCGAATTCTATGCAAGAGAGCAGTGGAATGGCTTCATAGTAAAAAAAGGAGATTACCTATTCGATAGAAGGATGTTCCCTGATTTCGCCTTCAAAGTGATAGACGTTGACCCTGAAAATTCAGAGATAGGAAAAAACACCCGATTCTTTGTCGAGGACTATGATGCAGATTTCTTTGTCCCTGAAGTAAAAACCACAGTCACATTTAAAAATATAATCGGGCAGGAAAGGGCAAAACAAAAATGCAAACTCATAAAACAATTCCTCTCCAATCCTTTGAAATTCGGGAGCTGGACGCCAAGGAATATTCTGTTCCATGGACCTTCTGGTACAGGAAAAACAATGATGGCAAAGGCACTGGCAAATGCCTCCAAAGTCCCATTCTTACCTGTAAAAGCCACAAAGCTCATCGGCGAATTCGTTGGCGACGGGGCGCGCCAGATACATCAGTTGTATGAAAAAGCAGATGAGCTTTCACCATGCATCGTGTTTATTGATGAATTCGATGCGATTGCCCTCAGCCGCAGCTTCCAAGATATAAGAGGGGATGTGGCTGAAATAGTCAACGCCCTGCTGACAGAGATGGATGGGATAGATGACCATGAAGGCATCTGCACGATTGCTGCTACAAATATGATGCATACGCTTGATTCAGCAGTACGCAGCCGTTTTGAAGAAGAGATCGAATTCACCCTTCCCACTGTGGAGGAACGGCTTGAAATATTGAAGGTTTATACACGCACGTTCCCAAAGAAACTTGCAAAAGATGTAAACCTTGAATCAATCGCCAGACAGACGCAGGGTTTCTCAGGGCGCGACCTTGTTGAGAAATTACTTAAAAATGCTCTCCATAAAGCCATACTCTCTGGAGACAAAGTGAGCAGTTTACATCTTGAAGAAGCATTAGCTGAAGCTGTGGGAAAGAAATCAGAACCCCCAAAAGGAATGTTTGCATAATGCCAGTAATTGATATAAGCACCCTTATGGGAAGACTGAAGGAACTGTATGATAAAAGTAAAAACAAGTCGAGCTGGCGTGTCCTCCAGGGGATGGACAGAGAATATTATAATACCTTTATTGCAGGTGATAACAACCTGTGGCAGATAAAATCAGAGGAAATCTCACCAGGCGAGTTTGTCGCTGTGGGCCTTAAATTATCACGTTCTGATGAGGATATCGAGAGAATAATGAGAAATGGTTCGCCTGTGCCTTTCGGGACTGTGACGCCGCAAAATAAAAAACTTTCGATAATAATGGCAGGTGTACAGACATACTCATCTGATTCATCAAACCTGCTATGCAGGGAATATCTGTCAGGCAAACAGGCACTGCTTGAGCAGAGACTTAAAGGACAGGTCGATAAGATGATGGATGACCCTATTTTCAGGAAAAAATATAGTGAACATAAAGATAGGATAAAAAGGGCGTACTTATGAAATATAACCACAGTGTTCACAGAGAACACAGAGCCAAAACCACATCCCTCTGCGACCTCTGTGTGCTGGTATGAAAAACTGTTTAAGAGTTTTCAGGTCGTTTTCAGCATCTTTAGCGAGATTGCTGAGAATGCAGGAATAAAAAAACGTGTTAATCTCCACGGCTTCAGACATTGGGCAATCACTTCATGGATTCGCAGTCAATCTGAACTCTATCTCAGGGTACAGAGCTTTAGCCTGTTTGATCATCCCTTCGGAAATATCAATGCCAGTTACTTTGCCGCTGGTAGCCTTACCGAGCCAGTTTGTGATATGCCCGGGACCGCAGGCGATATCAATTATATCGTCAGAGCCGCCTATATTCAGGAGGTCGAAAAGCCTTACTGCCGCCTTTTGCTAGACAAGTGATTTTTCTCTGTATTCTTCAGATATCTTATCGAACGAGTTCATTTGTATACTCCTTCAGCTTTTCCCTGATGTATGCTGGGTCAGGCATATACGGCTCCTCTGGCTGCTTCCACGTATTTAACAGTTTCAATATGCTCCCGGCGATGCCCTCCATCCTGTACCGCTTTGCTATTTTAAGGAAAAGGGCTGTATCCAGTTTTGCCTTCAGGATATACATTATAACATAGGTGAGATTCCTTTTGCTGTGCGGGTCAGCAGCAATAGCGTGCACTGCTATTTCTTCTCTGGATAGTGTTCTGGAAGAATAGAAATAATAATTTTCAACAAGCATAAGAGGGATTTCTTCAGATATCGAGGTCAGTCCAGTAGGTTTCACATTCTCATGCACGATCTCCCCTTTAAGAGAGAAAAGGAATTCAAATCCTTTTGCGGCTATGAAGCTGCCTGCGGGTGATATTTCTTTCAATGTGGATACTGCAAAATAAGAACAGTAATAGTCCAGAAACTCTCTTATATCGTTAAGGTCATGCGGAAGCCCATATTCATTATCTCGAGAAAGCAGCATAGCATGTTCCTTAAATTTTTTGATCCAGCGCCAGAGGGTCGCTTTTGAAATACTGCTTTCTTCTCGCAGCCTTTCAAAGTCAGCGCTGCCGCAGGCCAAAACAGCCAAAATCTGAATGGCTGATCCCTGCAAGAGTTCTTCAAGAGGCATATAACTGCGACTGCGTAGAAGGGATTTGAGCCTGGCTGCATGCAGGCTGCTGGATAATGCTACTTTCTTTGTTATTCCTCTCTTTGAAATTTCCACAATTCCTTTATCCTTCAAGGATGATATGGTTCTTGAAATATAGCCTCTGGTGACGCCGGTTTTTTCTGACAGCTCGCTAATAGAGAGCGGAGTATCAAGAAGGCTTATTGTGCGAAGTTCAAGTGTTGAAAGGTTTTGATTCATTAGTATCAGAATTGTAAACAAGTATATAAGTATTTTACTATTTTGATACTCATATCTTCCATTCCGGGATTTTTATCTTATCAGAGGAGATAACTGAAGCAGTGCATAGATGAAATAAAGTATCAGGCACGGCGCTGGATGAACCCTCAACCACGGTTATGCTTGAAGGTTTAAAAACCTGAAGGTCTATGGGAAGATTGCAAGGGATGACGTAATAAGACATGTAGTTCACATCCATATCAGAGGGTATGATCACATGTTTTGGCAGCTTAGAAAAAATTTTAATAAATAAATGGTCAATGTCACTTCTCTCCTATCGTGATCTTCATCATCTTATCGCCGACTGCGATCTTTTCGACAACGTCCATCCCTTCAGTTACCTGTCCAAATACCGCATATTGTCCATCAAGGGCATTTGCATCTTCAAGGACTATATAGAATTGTGATGAGGCACTGTTCGGGTCATTGGAGCGAGCCATACCCACTGCGCCTTTCTTATGTGTCAGTGAAGGGGCTATCTCAAGAGGAATGGTCTTACCTGAACCGCCTGTGCCATCTCCCTTAGGATCCCCGCCCTGAATTACGAACCTTGGATCAACCCTGTGGAATGTGAGCCCATTATAGAAACCGCTCTGTGCCAGGTCCATGAAGTTTTTTGTGGTGATAGGAGCCTCTTTTTCAAAAAGCTCAATAATCAAAATCTTTTTCCTGCTCATAGTTTCACCTGAAGAGTTTCCCAGTCTTTGCTCTTTTCCATCTTGGCAGTAATTAAGGGCACTCTTCACTCCCTGGTTTTGCTCTCCTTGCTAAAAAGGTGGATTCATCTCCATTATGAATTCTGAACTCACCTTCAAGTATGTCTTTTTCTTTTATTCTAATCCAACCGCTGCCAGATACAGGGTCGCACTCATCATTTCCTTCCCATGTGAATTCAAACCTTCTGCCATCAGCGTAATCAACAATTTTACCATCCATATCACCAGAAACTAAACCAAACTGAAAACATCCACGATTGTTTGGCTCTATTTTGATATATGCCTGAACTTCCATATTGAAATAATCCTCATCCCATGCTTCCATCTCATAGATATGCCATGTTCCTGTAAAGTTTGCGCTTTCAACTTTCTTTTTTTGCATGTACCATTAGATGAGCTACAGGAATTTGAAGTCTTCGAAGGTAATCTGGATAGAGGTTTATTCCCTATGGAAAAATGCTATTTTTCGTACTGTATCTATGAACAACCATGTTCACGATTATTTTCACCCCGCTCTCTCAAAGCTTTTAAACTATGCAGGTCTTTTTGATACAAGGAACACAGGCAAAATTATCCATTACCATGAATGAAACGCTTCTGCAATACGATAATGGTACAATAACAGTGCGGGGAATAAAGCCGCCGAATACTGTTTATGATGAGCGCACAGGCTGCTACCGCGGCTCTGCTATGTATTACCAGCCGATAAAAGAATATCTGGATAATTCCAATATACCCTACAGCGACGATGTACTGCGCCTCATTCCCTGTCCTGACCTGAAATTTTCAGATTCTAATGTCTTACTTCGCTACTACCAGAAAGAAGCCATAAACGCCTGGGTAGGCTCAAGCTTGCGAGGTACTATCGTTCTCCCAACAGGCGCTGGAAAAACAATTCTCGGCATCTTTGCCATATGCGCGGTTAATGCTTCAGCTCTTATAGTCGTCCCAACAATAGACCTGCTCTACCAGTGGAAACGAGAGATAGAGAAGAATATCCAAATAGAGGCAGGCATAGTTGGCGGTGGTGAAAGAGAGATCAAGCCGATCACGGTTATAACCTACGACTCCTGCTACCTCATGGCATCAGAGATCGGCAACAAGTTCAAACTCGTAATATTCGATGAGGTGCACCATCTTGGCGGCGAGGGCTATGCTACGGCGGCTGAAATGCTGGCGTGTCCTTACAGGCTGGGTCTTACAGCCACATACGAAAGGCAGGATGGACGGCATGCTGTGGTAGATAGATTGGTCGGCGGCAAAGTGTACGAGATAAGAATAGAGGAGCT
>JAWOKW010000172.1:0-4784 GCA_033854095.1 Candidatus Methanoperedens sp.
GATATCACGTTCAGGCAAACTTGGGAACATGGGGATACTGGTACAGTTGGAGGATGGGAAACCGAAAGATGTATTCCCGCATGAGAAAAATGGGAAAAGAATCGACTGCGTATTGCATCTGAATCGATTGATGCAGGCAGACAGCATCGATGGATTGAGGGAATATGAAAGCATTTCAGAACATGATATCTCAAAGATGATCACCACTCTTCCTGAATTGATAGAAGCTGGATTAAAATTCCTGGAAACTGAAGTTGAAGTTGAGGGAGGCAGGATTGATGCCGTGTTCAGAAATAACGATGGGGTGCACTTCCTGATCGAGATTGAACTGAAGGCAAAGGATAATGCAATAGCCCAGGTCCAGCGGTTCAAGATCCCTTATTCTGAGAAATTTAACGTACCTCTTGACAAGATAAGGTTGGGAATCGTCTGTACAGATATAGGGGAAAGCAGACTGATAGCCTGCAAAAGCGCAGGTATAGAAGTTTATAAGCTCGCTCTTGTAAGATTAACACCTGCATCTAACCGTGATAATAGGTAGGCTCTTCTTTTTTCTTCTGCATCTGCTGGAAATTGATCACAGGGATCGGCATCGAAGGCGGTAATCCAAGTGATTTTGATAATATCAATGCCAGAGGCGCAAGGTTAGCAACCATGGTGTTGGCAAGCTCATTCTGGATATCTGGCGGTGCATTTCCAGAATCCCATTTTTCTTTCAACACCTTGAGGTCATCTTCGCTGTAATAGTCTGATATTCCCTCAAACCTGATATGACCTATATTTGGGCTCAGGTAGTTAATAGCAAAGGAATACTCTACCCTGAGCACGGATTTTTGCCCAAAAGGAGTGTTCTCTGTGACGATTGACGGATTTTTAAGATTGACATCATAGTTTATATTGATATTCTTATATTTTCGAATATCTTCGGTGGTGGCGTATACCTTGGACTCAACGCCAATAAGCTGGAAATTCAAAATCATATTTTCTCAGGTTCAATATACGTCCTGAAACTATAAAATTATTCCTTGCTCTACAAAAGGTCGGTGATTTCCCTGAAATCAACTTTTGCAGTTGAATCGAGCGATAATGGTGTTATCGAGATATGTCCCTTTTTCATGACAGCTTTAACATCAGTGCCTTCTTCAGCATCCCTTATAAGTTCCCCATTTATCCAGTAATACGGTCTGCCTCTGGGATCGAAGCGTTCTTCCACTCCAGTGACGAATATCTTTCTTGCCAACCTTGTAACCTCTATCTCTGTATCTGAAGTCGCATGCGTTGGTATGTTGATATTGAGCAGGTCCACCCCGGTCGGAAGCCCGCGTTCGATCACGTTTTTTGCAATCCGATTCACGATTTTAATTCCTGCACCAAAGTCATACATGTACCCGCGGTGGTCGTCGAATTTCTCCCCTTCGTCCAGAACCTGTATGGATGCAGCAAGCGCAGGGATACCATAACTTGCAGCTTCAAGGGCTGCTCCGATAGTGCCGCTTGTAGTGACAGTGTCGGTACTGATGTTCTCGCCCACGTTGAAGCCTGAGAGCACAAGATCGGGTTTTTCTTTCATTATCGAGAATATGCCAAGGATAATAGAATCAGTTGGAGTCCCTGCTACAGCATATGCCCTGAAACCGTCAACGCTGGTACTTGACAGGCGCAGTGGTTCAAAAATAGAGATGCTCCTTCCCACGCCGCTTTTTTGTGTGGATGGTGCTACTGCTATTACGTCTCCAAGGTCTCGCACGCTTTCATAAGCTGCTTTAAGACCCGTGGAATACACGCCATCATCATTTGTCAGCAGGATTTTCTTCATGGAATTTTCTACAAGCTTTCTATATCGTTTTGACCCCCATATACCTTATGCTCACCCTGAAATCTTTCTCAGCAAATCGATTTTTGGTCAGATTATTTCGTAACTGATTATCGTAACTGATTATCATAAATGATTACGAACTTTATCTTTTATCATCAGGATATCATATATCTAAAATGAAAGATTGAACAGGAGAAAAACGAATGACTAAAAAAAGAAAAAAAATTAATTCAGGGCTAATGTTTTTAATAGCAGCTCTAATATTTGTGCAAGGAGTCTCAGCAGCCACACCGGCTCAAGATTATGCTACCTATTGCTCCACCTGTCACGGTGCAAACCAGCAGGGTGGCATCGGTCCAAATATTACCCCAGCCGGATTGGGATCGCTCGGCATCACCACCGCGGCACAGCTCAATACTATCCTGACCACGGGCGCCATGGCATCACAGGCGAGCGCCATGTCAGCCTCCAATATCTCGGCACTGTCGCTGTGGCTGCTCAATCCATCTGGTACGCCAACACCATCACCGCCTGCGAATTCCACACCTGCTCCCGCCCCGGCTCAAAACTATGCTATCTACTGCTCCGCCTGCCATGGTGCAAACCAGCAGGGCGGCATCGGTCCAGATATTACCCCAGGCGGATTGGCATCTGAGGGCATCACTACTGCGGCACAGCTCGATGCTATCCTGACCACAGGTGAAATGAGATCACAGGCAAGCGCCATGTCAGCCTCTGACATCTCGGCACTGTCGCAATGGCTTCTCAATCCATCTGGTATGCCGATAACGGCTCCTGCACCGACGCACCAACAGCCACGCCAACACCGACATAACGACAACGAAGGCAGTAACAGACAACGTGAAGGGACCGATTAGAGGCGCAATAGTTTCCTTGATCGGATGAATTAGAGCCTTTAATTCATCCTGACCTTGTTTTTCAAACCATATCTATTCAATAACAACAGCACCAGCAAAGCTGCCAGTATCAAGATTATAGCAAATGAGAAATCAAGCGCCATATCAAAAATCGGGTACCATGAATCCTTGAAAACAAAGCCAATATAGGAGTAAATTACAGCATATAGAAACTCGCCTGAAGCGGCAGAGATGATAAATTTCCTGAATGGATATTTACTGAAACCAGAAAGATAGTTAACTGGAGCGCCAAGCCCAAGAAACAGAAAGCGGGTCAGGAACACGCTCAATGCCCCATATTTATTAAAGAAACTTTCACCACGTTCACATGATTTTCTATACCAGTCATATCTGCACATCTTTTCTGTAAATCCGATCTGAAAATATAATGCTAACGTGTAGGCTGCAATGTCTCCGATGATAAGTCCAGAAAAGATCAGGAGCACAAAGAAAACATAATCTGCGAATTCAGCAGACATTGACCCTGCAGATATGATAAAAAAAGTCTCTCCGACCGGGACACCAAAAGGCGATACCACAGATATAAGAAACATGAATAAGGGAAAATTGGTAACGATAGCCATTGGTACACCAGCTCAATAGAGCCTATGTGATATACTTCAGGATATCATCGATATTATCAACATATTCAGTTCTTATGCCGATATTTGTCTCTATATACTGTTTGGCATCAACTGTCTGCGGCACCTGCTCTATAATAGTTATGCCTGCTATAGTTCTCTGTTTTTCAACGTACTGTACCAGTCCGCTATTCTCTTTCGGCAGAAGGAACAGCGTCTTACCGCTCTCATTCGCGGCCTTTGCTTTTTCGACAACGCCTCCGATTGCGCCCACATGACCGTGCTGGTCTATCGTACCTGTCATGGTCACATCCTTCTTTAATTCTTTATTTTCAATAGCTGATATTACAAGCAGCGTCATCAGTGCGCCAGCACTTGGTCCGTCCACTTCCGGAATCTGGCTCTGTGCGGTTATGCTGAAGATTATATCGCTGCCAGAGAGGTCTTTTCCCGTTTTGTTCTGGGCAACATACACAGCAGTATTAGCTGCATCCTGGAACACCACACCCATAAGAGGTGTGGTCTGAACAAGCACTCTGCCTCTCCCAGGTCTTATTTCTACTGAAATGTTCATCATTGAACCTTCTTCAGTGACCTGCTGCCTTACAAAAGGAAAATCCTGGATATACTGAACCTTTTGCATGACCGCGGGCGCCTGGAGTTCTGCGAATCCCTGCAGGTCTGTTGGAGTGCTGTTCAGGCTGCCTTCAAGAGATGCTATCCTCTGCCTGTAGATTCCAAGCTGCGAAACATAGTTCCGTATAGAAATGTTATCCTGAGATACCTGCTTACTCAGCTCTGCATTTGCTTTTTCAAGATTATTTGTCCTGTTCTGCAGCTCCTGAATATCCTTCTGCGCTGGCTGGGCGAGGAAAACAAGGTAAATGTTTCCTAAAATCGACAGGATGAGTAAAACTGTCAGAATCTTACTTTTCATGATACACCTTGTTTTTATTTATAAACCCAAATGGAAACACGAATGACACAGATATAACGGATTTTCACGGATTTCCGTATTCATCCGTGTCAATCGTGCGCTCCATGTTCTATTATATATTGTTTATTACTATATATTATTATTTCTCTCACCAGTTCCTGAATCTCAGAGGGGATGTCAGCAATACTTTGTAATCCGTGTTGTTCATGGTCAGGGTACCTGTTGAGAGCATTTCACCTTCATATTTTGATGTTGACAGCGAGATGTGTCCTACAACAGATGGGGTGAAGCCTGTCTGGTTTGTCCCATGAGGGGGCAGCGTCAGTACATCTCCTGTAAGAGACTGATTGTCAAATGCTGTTATGTTGAGGGCATATGCCTGACCAGCAAACCTGAGGCGTGCCGTGGTCTTTGTTGTGTTTTGAACATTGTTCATCCTGTGCGTTTTTATGGCTGTCAAATCCAGAATATGGTATTGGTCTCCGTTCAGTGCAAACCCGTGTCCCATAATCAAGGGTCCAACAACCATTCTT
>JAWOKW010000173.1:0-2907 GCA_033854095.1 Candidatus Methanoperedens sp.
ATCGATGTTCCAACAAGAATCGCATCAGCTCCTGCCTCTATCATGCGCACTGCGTCGTCAGGAGAGGATATTCCGCTTTCACTGACAACTATCCTGTTGCTGATAAGCGGAGCAAGCTCTTCTGTTGTGGATATGTCCACCTTCAATGTATTGAGGTCCCTGTTGTTGATCCCGATGATATTAGCATTCGTAGAAAGAGCCTTTTCGAGTTCATTTTTATTGTGCACTTCCACTAAGGGCTGCCTTCCATACAAAAAAGCCTCGTTAACAAAATCACTCAGCCTGTCGCCCAGAATCCCTGCGATAAGCAGGATCAAATCGCTCTCCACTTCACAAATCTGGACTTTATCTATGATAAAATCCTTTCGCAGAACAGGGATACTGATAGAATTTCTGACAAATTTCAGGTTTTCTATGCTACCTTTAAAAAACTGAGGCTCTGTGAGCACTGATATAGCTGCTGCACCTGCGGACTCCATCTCTATTGAGATCTCAGCAGCATCGTGCGGCGTTACGCTTCTGATGAATTTATTGGGAGATGAAGGTTTGACTTCTGCGATCACTGGGAGCTGGTTTTTCTGCTTTCTGGCTTTTATTTCATGAAGGAAATTCCGCGGGGCTATTTTTGCGCTCTGGGTTGCCTTTATGCCCAGAGTTCTCTTCTTTGTTGATTCCAGTATTTCATTGATTATCGGGTGCATACATATCATCGATTGTACATTTTAGTACATTGATGTACAATTATGCTCATTATATATAAGGATTGCGGGACTGCGGATTTCAGATATAGTCAACGCTCATATGTGGCATATCGTTGCTCTCAATAAAATTTCGGTGAAATATCCAATCAGCATATCGATTCTGAAATCAACATCTGCGGTAGAAGCAACCGTCTCTTATAGATGAGCGGTATTTTCAATGTCCATATTACTCTCCTTATTTTTTTGAATTAAATATCCATGAAGTAATGAATAGCATAAAACCTGAGAAACCAAGTAGGAGCGGTATCTCATAGTAAAGCGTGAACATGCTCTCATTGAGGATTAATCCTCGGATTGCATCCACGCCGTATGTCAGTGGGTTCAATAGACTCAGTGTTTTTAGCCAGCCCGGAGCATTGGCAAGAGGGAACAATGCACCGCTTAGAAAGAATGTCGGCATTATTATGAAACTCATGATTGTCTGGAATCCTTCAAAACTATCTATAATCGAGGCGATGAAAAGACCAAAGCCATCAAAAATCAGGGAAATCAAAAGCATAATAGGTAGAATTATGAGGAACTTAAGCGGAGCTATATGGACTCCAACAATAAATGACAGCATCAGCAGCATCGTGCCCTGTATCAGGGCATTCGTAGCTCCTCCCATTGCTTTTCCGAACACGATGGATGTCCGTGATATGGGAGCCACGAAAATCTCTTTTAAAAACCCGAACTCGCGGTCCCATATAATCGAAATCCCGGAGCGCATGGAAGTGAAAAGAAGCGTCATTCCTACGATTCCAGGAAAGATAAAAGCCCTGTACTCGGAGCTTATCACTCCAGCTCTGAGGGATATTCCCATGCCGCCTCCAAAGATTATAAGCCAGAGCAATGGTGTCGTCATTGCACTGGCAAACTGTATCCTTTCCCTGTAGAACTTTGTAATTTCCCGAAGCCAGATGGTATATACTGCCCTAAGCTCCCTTCTCATCGCTTTCCCTTCTTTCGTTTGTACATGCTTACAAAATTATCCTCTTTCTCTTCCCGCATTTCCCTGCCTGTATGGTACAGGAACACATCATGCATGGTGGGCTCATCTATGTCGATCGATTCCACATCCACAGCCAGTTCCCTTGCAATATCGATGATATGCGGCGCATTCCTTGAGCCATCTCTTACCTTCAGACGCAGGGCATTCTGCGAAATCTTCATCTCAAGCACAAAATCCTGCCCTGAAAGACCCGAAACAAGTTTATTAGGAAGGCTTGTCCTGACCACAATATTATCCCCTTCAAGGTTGTTTTTCAGATGTTCAGGCGAATCCCGCACTTTAATCACTCCGCGGTCTATGATCGCGATCTCATCGCAGAGCAAATCTGCCTCGTCCATATAATGCGTAGTAAGAATGATCGTGAAGTTCTCTTTTTTCGCAAGCGTAAGTATGTAATCCCAGATGTGCTCCCTTGTCTGTGGGTCAAGCCCGATCGTGGGTTCGTCAAGGAATAAGATCTCTGGATGGTGAAGAAGCCCGCGTGCCATTTCAAGCCGCCTCACCATGCCGCCTGAATATGTCCTGACAAGCGAATCTGCTCTGTCTTCAAGCTCTATGAGCTTCAGGACTTCCTGGATTCGCGCGTCTATAGCATCAGAAGGAACATCGTAGAGCATGGCATGGAACTTCAGGTTCTCCCTGCCAGTGAGCCTGTCATCCACGCTTATGTCCTGGAAAACGATCCCTATGCTCTGCCTCACTTTTGCCGATTCCTTAAGGATATCGTAACCATTGACCTTTGCAGAACCAGATGTTGGGTTGATGATAGTGCAGAGCATCGAAAGTATTGTGCTTTTTCCTGCGCCGTTAGGTCCGAGAAGACCAAAGATTTTGCCTTTTTCGACCTTGAGGTTGAGGTTATCTACTGCGACTAAGGTTTTGTATCTTTTTGTGAGATTCGTTGTTTCAATTGCGTACATTTTTTATCTTCATCCCTAAGATCAATTATCAGCCTTTCTTTACAAAGATATGGTAAGCACCATCCTTTGTTTCAACATCGAGGAACTCATCGCCTGATTTTGTCAGCCATACATCGATATTCTGCCAGGCTTCAGGGTCGCTGGCTATGACCTCAAGTATCTCGCCTTTTTTGAGGGTTTTTATATGCTGCAGTGCCATGATGCGCGGATAGGGACATTTTTCGCCCCTCACATC
>JAWOKW010000174.1:0-10912 GCA_033854095.1 Candidatus Methanoperedens sp.
CCATGTCTCACCTGCGCTCAGGGTCTTTTTCTCAGATGGAGATGTACCCTGCTCTATCACTAATTTTGCCAGTTTGTTGGCTATGCCATTCAGAGCCACATACGGCTCGCCGAACCAGCCGAGTTTGGCATAGTATATCCCCTGCTGACCCGTTGCCTTGCTTCCACCTGCTAAGAGACCGCGATCAACAAGATTGGTGCTATTTGCTTCATTGACTTTGTACTGGACAAGTCTCATTGTTGAATTATAGAACAATGTCTTTTGTGGAATATTTCTTGGATTAGTCGTGCTTGATGTGTTTAGTGAAGCAACCGTGGTGTTATCAAGGATCATGGTTTCACTCTGCAGACCATTCTTTAAGTCGTACCAGAAGCCTGCAAAGTTAAACGCATCCCAGCCGACCCGATTTTGTGAAGTCACTGGGATATGTGGTGCGCCTGCATCAAAGACCTCACCTCTAACTTCCACGCTTTGCGCCTGTACTTGTGCATTTACAGCAGGTAATGCTATTGCTAACATCAATACTGCTAATGCAACTGGTGTTATTATGTTCTTCATATTCTTTACCTCTTTATTTGGTTTATTTTCTCCTTCGAGATGCCGATTTTACGGTAAGAGTGATTGTAATTAAGGCAGGACTTTATGCCCGCCGCATTGCCAAACCGCCTCTTAACCGCTGCTGATAGCAATCAAGGGCGATTTTCATCACCCTCTATTAATCCCGTCATGGATTACATACCTTCTACATAAGGACGTACTTAAATCTTTTTTGGTCGCCTAAGGTAAAAATATGCATGCATGGGCACAATCAACGAATGAAAGTTCACTTATAGTCGAATTAACCAAACACTTTTACTTCTATCCAAGCTTTCTTTTCCTCACATAATACGTCGCTGCAACCGCACCAACAACAATCACCAGCCCACCCAGCATGCTGCCAAGCGGTAAACTTTTTGTTTCAGAGCTTACTGTCAGCGGCAGTGTGCGGCTGAATATAACCACATTGCTTGCCTCATCGATCCCTCTCAATTCTATATCAAGAAGATATTTCTTTGCCACAGCGTTCGCATCAACTGTCAATCCTAATGTCGCTTCACCGGTCTCCCCAGGCTCTAACTCCCCTACAAAATCTGATTTTTCAGCGAACTCAAAAGGCTGGGAAGCATCCTTGAAAACGCGCAAAGACACGGATTCAGCTTTTTTATCTCCTGTGTTTTTGACCTGAATATGAAGTTCTACTTTGCTGCCTGCTGTCAGGTTTTGCGGGGATGCAGATTCCACTATCAAGTACGGGGCTGGCTTGATGGGTATATTGAGGTCGAGGGTCTTTGTCCTGTAAGTATTGTTCTCATCATTTTCATCCCTGTAAGTGATTACAAGTCTGGCATTATAGTCCCCTTCTTTGATATTTTCATCGACATCAGTATAAAACGTTGCTGTTTTACTCTCTCCTTTTGCGATTATTCCAAGGCTGTCCTCATCAGAATAACTATAACTTGAGTTAAAGCCGGGAGGTAAAACAAGTTTTACTTTGACGTTTTCAGCATCGCCCTTTCCTATGTTGTTGATATCCACGGATAGCTTTGCTTCCTTTGTATCAGCTATAATCTTCTCTGGAGATGTTACAAGCGCTCCGACCACGAAATCAGCTCTTTTAGGGTCGATGTATATTGGAAAATCATTTTTTGTCCATCCTTCTCCCGTATTCCATCCAAGCGTTACATTGTAAGTTCCCTTGATAGCATTATCAGCTACCCGCAGTTTATAATGGAGTACGTAAAAGACCTTGTTATCATTTGTCCCCACTGATGGTCCAAGATCCTTATCAGGCGAATCTCCTGCTTCAAATAAAAGAGGATAATCTGTATCAAGATGGAATTTCAAACTGTCTATGGGGCTGGACATCGTGTTTACGACCTGCCATCTTAGCTCCACATCCTTTCCTGCATCTGCCGGATCAGGGTCCTGGCTCATGAAATACGCCCTGATTGTGCTGCCCTGCACTCCCTGAAGAGGTGCGCTAAGAACCGGATGCACAGTTAAAGAGGCAATCAGTATGCTGAATACCATCATCTGCTTTAGTATTTTCTTCATGTTCTTACCTCAAATATTTTTATCAATTTTCTATATTTTCCTTTTATATTCATCGTATCAATTATGAGCACAATAGAAGGAACAATCGTTACAGCAGCAAGCATACTTGCTGCGACCCCGTAACTCATCATCGTCCCCATATCGCCAAGAAATGTAAGCTTTCCAAGCGACATCGCCTGGAAACCTATCAGTGCTGCAAGGGTTGTTGTTGACATCGGGAGTATCACATTGCTCAGGGTCACGGTCATAGCATCCTTTGGGCTGAGCCCGGGGTGGCGCTCTTTTAGTGACGACAGATTTTGCAGTTCAAAGCGATAGCGTGTAACCACCTGTATGCCAAAGTCTATACCAATTCCCATTATCATGGATAAAACCCCTGAAGTCGCAGAACTCAATCCCATTCTTATAAGCCCAACATAGCCCATTGCCCAGAGCGTCCCGAAGATAATTGTTGTCATCGGCGTGAATCCGTATTTGATCGAGCGGAAAAGTACAAGTATGATTATCAGGATTCCAACAAGTGAATAAAGGGATGTCTTTGCCATATCAGGTCCGATGCTTTTTTCCATGACAGTACTTTCCATTGCTGTTCCGCCAATATTAGCTGCGATGCCTGGCGGTTTTGGGGTGCTGATGAGTATCTTATCAAGTTCGATTTCAAGCGCCTTGAGGTCAGCATCATCAGTTGTACGGATTCTGACAAGAGCTAATGTGTAATCCCTGCTTATTACACTATCAAGAAGCCCGTTCTTGTCTGCAAGCTGCGAAACTTCTCTTATCGACTGAGGCAGCCGTCCGCCATTAATATTTTTCAGGATCGATGCAGGGCTTGTGACATCTATCACGCCATCTGTGTGCGATGCCAGTTCTGAAAGCTGGTCTGTGTACAGTATCGCACGCGGGTCCCTTACGTCCCTCACCTCATCCGAACCTGTATACGCAGGGTCGATTTCGACCACGAACATCGCAATGTTGGTGCTTCCGAACTCGTTTTCGATACTGTTCAGTGTGCGTATGGATTCTACATCCTGCGGTAGCATTGATTTGATATCAGACTTTTTTGTTTCAATTGTACCTGCCAACTGAATAGCAGCGAACGATACAAGGAGCATTACTATAAGTACAACGACGGGATGGTGAGACACGAAGCCAGCATATTTCTCAATGAACTTTTTGATCATTGTTATCTGCCTCTCAAATCATGTTCTTCTTTTTTTGCTGAAAGTTTCGCAAGCTTTCTCTGGGTGTTCCAGTATTCATAATCCTCTTCAAGCAGTATGAACACTGGATTGACAATAAGCGCAGCAAGAAGACAATAAGCAATGCCAAGCGCAAGGGTCTGACCAAGGTGCTGTATAAGCGGCACTGAAGCAAATGAAAGCACTGCGAACCCCACGATTGTGGTCATCCCTGAGCCTATAACCGCTGAACCTATTGAATATACTGTAATCTTCATAGAATCAAGCTGACTCTTCCTTTTAACTCTTTCTTCATTATACCTGCTTAACACGAATACGCCGTATTCCACGCCAAGTCCCAGGATCATTGAGCTGAGCCCCACTGTGGCTATAGACAAAGGTATTCCAAGCCAGCCAAGCGTTCCCATCGTCCATATCAATCCTATAGATAGGGGAGCGAATACCAGAAGTCCCTGAGTATATGAGCGCTCCATTACGAAAAGCAATAGCAATATTATGACCGCTGCGACGGCAAGAGTGAAAACCGCATCTCTCTTAAGTAGATCAAAAATAGTCATTCTTAGGATGGGCTGACCTGTTATGCCGAACTCTACTCCTGGCGGTTTTGGGGTATAATCAATGCGCTCCTGTATTAGGCCATTGAAACCCTGTATCTGCTCCTCTCCTCCGCCGATATCTGCCGTAACATACATAAGCACCATCTTATAATCACGGCTGAAGAACGATTCTGCTGCGGAATTATTGCGCAGTGTCTGTGTTATTTCATTATCTGTGACCGTTTTTTTACCCCTGAAAAAGCTTGCAGGCGAACTGACGCTTGCTACGCTTGCCTCATTTCTTAGCTCTCCATCCAAGAATATTAACGACTGTATCACCCTTGGATCGCGTATATCCCTGACAGCGCTTTTCGAGTTCACAGAATCATCGATTTGAACTGCTATGACCACTGCTTCTTCGCCGCCAAATTTGTCTGCGACACGATCGTTGAGCGCAAAAATTGGAAGTTCTTTTGGCATTTCTTTCCTGAAATCTGAATTTATGGTAAGATCCTTAAGCCCGATGCCTAAAAAGATAGTAAAAATAATCACAGATACAGCAACCAGTCTTGTATGCCTTTTCTGAAAATCAGCAAGTCTTAGAAGAGATTTTTGCAGGGGATCTTCCATGTTGCCTCTTTAAAGTAGCCTAATCAAGCATGGTTTATATAAGCATTTTGTTCTGAAAACAACTATGTAGTAGGTTTATTTCAGTTCTTAGTGGTGAAATTACTCCACCGGGTCTCAGATACTAACGCTAATATATATCTTACTTCAGGACATTATTCAGCGCAAATGCCAGAATTCACAGATGGAGTATCAACTTTAATAAAACACAAATGGAAAATCGTGATGGGGATTATTATCTTTTTCATCGCTGTTACGTTCGTGTATGTTATATTTCCGCTCCTTGACGGAATAATCCTGGGTATAGTTCTTGCGTATGTCGCAAGACCCATAAAACATTTTCTTGACCGATACACACCAAGATTATCTCCTTACCTTGCCACGACGGCTATAGTTCTTCCGATCTTCCTGATTATTGGACTGGGTATTGCTGATATTGTCAATAGAGCGCTGTGGGCGATTGAAAATCAGAACTATGTTGTGAGCGTTTTATTGAACGTAATAGAACGATTGCAGCTACCAGATTTTATCCGTGAGAGAGCCAGAGATGTGATATTGAATTTTACTTCATATCTTTTACCAATAATTAAACAATTGCCTGTAGGCGCAGTTACCAATGCTTTATGGCAGCTTTCGATTTTTGCCATTAATATTCTGATTTCTATTGTACTTTGCTTCTATCTGCTTGTTGATGGCGGCGTTCTTGTGGAGAGGATAATGGATATAATTCCTGCGGAAATAGAGGAATTCTTTAGAGGATTTTTGAAACATCTTGACAGCATTCTCTCTGCAATGTTCATAGGGAATACCTACAGCGCGATTGCAATTGGCATAATATCACTGGTCGTTTTCTGGGCGTTTGGTTTCACAGATGTACTTGCACTTTCAGCCCTCATGCTCATTGCCGCTATTGTTCCGCTGTTCGCTGGCTGGATGGTGATCTTACCGCTTGGTGTATATAGATATTTTCAGGAGGGAGGAGAAAGCGCGCTTTTTTTCCTGACAATATCTTTTCTTGTTATAATAATCCCGCCTGAACTCCTGATCAGACCTTATATAATCAATACTCGCTCGAACATACATCCAATGCTGATTATAATAGCATTCCTTGGCGGCGGGTTGGTCGGAGGAATCGCGGGTTTCTTTATAGCTCCTATACTGCTTGGCGCGATAGTTGCAGCATATAGAGCGAATGCTGAACTTCAAAAAAGGGCTTTAAAGCGATGACATATTACCAAATTTTTTTATTATATCTATTATTTCTTTAATATTCCTTATTACAATATCCGCTTCCTCGCAAAGGAGAGGCGGACATTGACCTGTCTGCTGTATAGAAAGCACACCTAAATCCGCGGCGCGCATCGCAAGTATATCATTGACACCGTCACCGACCATGATTACCTTATCATACTGCTGTTTTAACTTTTTCACTATTGCTTCCTTTTTCGTGGGTGTGGCTATTTCGAACACATGGTCAAGGGGTATGTTCACATTATTTGCAAGAGACAGGAGATTCCGCATGCTATCGCCTGAAGCAATATATGAATCTACATTCATTTGACCAAGAGCTTTTATCACAAGGGAAGTGTTGGAATATACTTTTCCGCCTGTACAGATGACATAGGGAATATTTTTCTTCTCAATATCGATGATCAGCCCCACACCCATATAAAAAATATTTTTACATCTCTTTTTAACAGCAGCCATCACATCCTGCAGGTCTTTCATTGAAGCCCTTACGTCGCTTTCAACCACAGACATGGATGTATTTTTATCTATCTGGGCACGGGAGCATCCGACCTCGATATCGATATCGAACCTCCTAATAAAATCTGAAATCCTCAAATCGGATGGGCAGTTCACGAGCTTATTTGAATCTACCTGCATTACAAGAATGGCGCAGTACGGCTTTTTTCCCACAAGTTCGGTTGATACGACTTCATTAAGGTACTCTCCAGTT
Organism: Candidatus Methanoperedens sp.; assembly: GCA_033854095.1. Classification (GTDB taxonomy): domain Archaea; phylum Halobacteriota; class Methanosarcinia; order Methanosarcinales; family Methanoperedenaceae; genus Methanoperedens. The sequence continues at coordinate 6,417 of JAWOKW010000174.1, forward strand.
TCTATGTTCTTTGCCACGCGATACATACGAAGCAGGGTTCCCGCGCTGTCAAATACTACAGCAAGTTTCATGCGCTACAGAAGGTTTTTATGAGCAATTAGATTTTCTCTTATCTTTCTGGGGCAGCCAAGATTTATTATTCAAGAACGGATTGTAATAACCCATGATCATTGGACTCGATGATACGGATTCAAGAGAAGGAATGTGTACAACATACCTTGCAGCCGTGCTCATCGAGAAGCTCAGGACATACGGCACGTTTGAGGGATATCCGCTGTTAGTCCGCCTGAACCCCAATATAAAATATAAAACACGTGGGAACGCTGCAATAGCATTCCGATTGGAAAATAATAAAGATGCTGAAGCAGTCAAGCAGATAACAATCGCTGCTGTTGAAGATATGGCAATTTTTTCAGATGAAAATACGAACCCTGGAGTGGTTTTTATCGAAAAAACCACAGAACCGATGCACAAAGACCTTTCACGGTTTTCTATGAGCGCTGTGCAGGACGTGCTTGAGATAAGCGAAGCAGAGGAAATGCTTGGGCGTCATGGTGTAAACCATAAGGGATTCAAGAACGGCAGGGGGCTCATCGGTGCACTTGCAGCAGCAGGTTTTGCTCTCACAGGTTTACCTGACTTCACATACGAGTTAATCGCATACCGCCAGCCAGACCGATGGGGCACACCAAGGGATATTGATGAAGGTTCGGTATGGGCTGCGGATGCAGCTTCTTATCCTGATACATGGGACACTGTTGATCATGAGACTAAGAGGCTCGTATTCGCACCGCATTCGCCAGACCCAATTCTTTTTGGCATCCGCGGAAGCAGTGAAGAGGCGGTGCGGCGTGCATTTTCTATGATAAAAAGCGAGCCTGTCGAACGATATATTGTTTATAAAACAAACCAAAATACTGATATGCACCTGATAAAGGCAAAGATTGACAAAGTGCTTGATGACCGTTCATACATCCTCAAAGGGAAGGTCGCAAAGCCCCCGAAAACAATAGAAGGCGGACATATGATTTTTGAAATAACGGATGGCTGTGCTACTCTGGAGTGCGCGGCGTTTGAGCCAACAAAAGGCTTTCGCAGCATTATCAGGCAGCTTGTTGCTGGTGACGAGGTAACTGTGTACGGAAGCGTGAAAAATAGAACCTTGAACCTTGAGAAGATAAACATCACATCCCTCAACCTTTATGAATCACGGAACCCGCTGTGCTGCGGCAAACGAATGAAATCCATGGGCAGCGGGCAGGGCTATAGATGTGAGAAATGCGGAACAACAAAAAAAGAACAGGTGGTAGAGATGCGGCAGAGGAGCATCTTACAGGGGTTTTACGAGGTACCGCCCTCTGCACGCAGGCACCTATCAAAACCTCTTATCAGAGCTCACAGGACTGCGGAGGCATTCTCTTGTGCGCATTGGCACTGAGCAGCTCAGCCACTCTATCGACATGTTCAGAAGAAAATAGTTCCCTGACAGCAGAAATATCCTGTTTTTCATCCACAAGCATATGGAGTATTCTGTCTGCTGTTTCATAGCTCATTCCCAGCTCTCCTTCATCTGTCTGACCCTGCCATAAGCCTGCAGTCGGTATTTTATCGATGATTTTATCAGGTATATGCATATGTCGGGCAAGACCACGCACCTGTGTTTTATAAAGACCGCCTATCGGCTCTATGTCAACGCCGCCATCGCCGTATTTTGTGAAATATCCAAGCAGCAGTTCTGTCTTATTTCCAGTCCCTACCACCATGCGGCGCATGAGGTTTGCATGATAATACAGTATGCACATGCGTGTGCGCGCCTTTAAATTTCCGTTTGCGAGTACATTTTTTTTATCAAAATCTTGGATTGCAGATGAAAAAGAGCGTAAAACTTTTGATATCTCGATGACCCTGTGATCGATGTCAAGTGTTTTCACGACCTCCATTGCATCATCTATATCCTGTTTTGATGTAACGCCTTTCTCTGGCAACAGGAGCCCGAGCACATTTTCCGGGCCGAGCGCATCTACAGCAAGGTATGCTGTCAGCGTGGAATCTATACCCCCACTTAAACCAATCATACAGCCCGATGCAACGCTGACCTTAGAGCGTATGAACGTTACGATTTTTTCCTTTATGGCTGGATAGCCTGCGTGTTCCATCATTCTTTTTAATAGGTAGCATTTCTTATCTATTTTTTGATGCGAGGGAAGGGATTCGAACCCTTGAACCACTACTGGAATGGACCCTAAATCCATCGCCTTTGACCGTGCTGGGCTACCCTCGCTATCGATTTTGGTAAATGATAGAAACAAAAGTATCGATACGATCTTAAAGCTTCGTGGATTGTCTAATACTACAATCAAATCATATAAGATTTGCTACAATCTATTCAAAAAAACTGACGTAAAACTTACGATGTAACAGTGTAATTTTCAAAGCATTCGTAAAAAATCATCTTTTTCTATTTTAGTACTCTTACCTTGGTAACTACCTCTCTGTCTGTGAGATGGAACGATAGTTTAAATATTCCAGAAATACTTTAGCAGTTCTAAGGTGATTTTCCACGGTAGAATCAGTAAGATTCTTCTGCACCTTAAGAAACATCCTACAATCTTCGGTATGGTACAGGTTTTGGGATACTCTTTCAGAAATCACATTGCCGAGGTAGTCTAGCGGCCTAAGGCGCAAGCCTGGAAAGCTTGTGGGGCTTTGCCCCTCGGGAGTTCAAATCCCCCCCTCGGCGTGACGATTTTTTATCTCAAGATGAATATTATAGATTTTGCAGGGAGATTTCCAGACTGATCTGTCAGGTAGTTATCCATGAACTCCCTCACAATCACCTCACTTCCCATGCAGTTGCTCAGCATCACAGAGGATAGAATCCCTACTGCCTTCCCTGCTTGCAGGATAGGAGAACCGCTATCCCCAGGCTGCGGCATATCAAAGTGGCAATCAAAGCATCATCCATTACAGCGGCGCTGCCAAACCTGGTTATTTCGACTATGCAGTTAGAAGGAAGCTCTATCAGCGATCCATTTATCTCTACAATGTCTCTCTTTTGTCATTATCCTGACTGTGTGCCGGCATGTTCGTGAAATTGTTATTCGTGGAGATCTTACCATGGACTATCTCTATATGCTTAACAGGAGGACTGGTGGGCACAAATCCATTTTTGAGCTCCTCAATTACGGTATATTTGCCATCTGGAAGGTTGTCGAACCTGTAGAAACCAGCAGCATCAGTTAAAGTCTCATTTTTGATGACATTAGTATCTTTTCCTTTGCCAATGATGCCATTCAGCCTGATAGTCCAATTTGATATGCCATTCTCACCTGCGTCCCATTTTCCATTGCCGTTGGTATCATTAATCTTGTATCCTGAGATACTGCCTGTGATTGCTGGTGGGCCCTGTCCTCCTGTTATGGTGAAGGTGCCGTTCTTGGCAGGAGCGGTTCCAAGATTACCATATAGATCACTAAGCTCTATCCCACTGACATTCATAGCACTTTTTTCACCGGGTATTCCTATCACACTAAAATTAAGGATAATAACTGAACCACTCGAACCAACTGGTATTTCGGTTCCAATCCCTTCGAAGATAATAACTATTCCACCGTTAACTGGATTGAATAAAGGCGCATCCCATGTCGATGTTAAATCCCCTCTTTTGACCCCCTCCGAAGTCAAATTAATAATATTAGAATCAAAACTAATAAAAAAACGAATGCCTGCCACAGGCGCATTTTGTACATTTGTAATGTTTACAGGAACTTCCAAAAATGTATTCTGATTTCCAGAAGTATCATCCACACCAAAATTGGTGGCTGTAGGCTGTGCTAAGGATGTTGAAACAGCCATCATCAACACCGCAACCGATAATATTAATTTCCTAAACATCTTATTTCCTCCTTATAACAATATAATTTCACATATTAAAGCGGGCTCCATAATATGTTTATTCACCCTCCATTTTTAAATTAAACTGATGTCTGTAATCATATAGTTATCGGTCTATGAATGGGAGACCATCAACTTATGTCAATAGCGGTCTAATTTTCCCCATTTTCAGCGGGATAAAATTCCCCAGTTGACAATCTTGGGCAAAAATCCCAGGATTGAAGAAAATGCTTGAAAATGAGGAATTGTTTATGATAAGAGAATTACATGCACATGGTCTGAGCATCACTGCAATATCCGATAAAACAGGATATGACAGGAAAACTGTAAAAAAATATTTAAATATAACAACGCTACCAGAACCGAAACATAGAGCAAAAAGAGAAAGTAAGCTTGATAAATACAAGGATTACATCCTCAAGAAGCTTCATGAATGACCTTTCACGGCATCCAGGCTATTCCGAGAAATAAAAGAAATGGGATTTACAGGAAAATGCACAGTCGTCAGAGATTTTGTCAGAAAAGTCCGGCCAGAAAAGGGAGTTCAAGCCGTCCTTATATATGAAACAAAGCCCGGAGTACAGGCACAAGTTGATTGGTCA
>JAWOKW010000175.1:0-20003 GCA_033854095.1 Candidatus Methanoperedens sp.
ATAATCAGCGGAGGAGATGCAAATGTGTATGGAATGGCAGGTCTGGTATTTGAAGTGGCAGAGAAAGGAGAGGAGATAGAAATCGAGGTCGTTCCTGGCGTTACCGCGCTCAGCGCTGCATCATCCCTTCTCGGTGCGCCTGTCGTGTCTGATTTTGCTGTAATAAGCCTGAGCGATTTATTGACGCCTATAGAGCGGATCGAGAAGAGGCTTAACAGCGCGGCTGAATCTGATTTTGTAATTGCGCTCTATAATCCGAAGAGCAGGAACAGGAGGCAAAATTTTGGTAGGGCTATAGAGATCATATTAAAGTACAGAAGTGAAAATACTCCGGTCGGGATTGTGAAAAATGCAACACGGGTGGGGGAGACAGTTATTGTTACAACCCTTGCGAGAATAATGGAACACAATGATTTGATCGATATGAACACGATTGTGCTCATCGGCAACAGCGAGTCAAAAGCATGGGGCAGAAGGATAATAACGCCGCGTGGATACCAGAGGAAATATGAATATTGACTCATGCACAAATGAAGCAGCAGAGATAGAACAAAAGAGCAGGGCAATAGTGCGCAGTATCGTGAAAGGCGATTCTATAGAGGACAGAATAAGGCAGAGATGCGTGATGGCTACTGGTGACCCGGCATTCGCTGATCTCCTGCGGTTCAACAACGGGCCGATAAAATCTGGAATCAGGGCTATTAAAGAAGGTGCAACTATATTCACGGATATAAAGATGGCTCAGGTCGGGATCACAAAGCGTGGACATAGCTGTGATGTGAGATGCGCGCTTGACGCTGGATGTGAAATAGCTGAAAAAACTGGCATAACAAAAACTTCAGCAGGGTTCATTGCTCTTGAAAAAGAGCTTAACGATGCAATAATCGCAATAGGAAACGCACCATCAGCTGCGCTTGCTGTATGCAAAATGATAGAGAGAGGACTTAAGCCTGCACTTTTTGTAGCGACACCAGTAGGGTTCGTTAATGCGGCAGAGTCAAAGGAACGTGTGAGGTCGCTGAACGTGCCTTCAATCACATGCATCGGGACGCGTGGAGGAACGCCTGTGGCTGTGGCTATTGTAAATGAACTGGTGGAGATGGCAAACCGCAATCTTTATGTCAAGTATTGGTTATAGTATTAGCTGGATAAGAAGAGCCAAAAAATAGTTTTGTTGGATAGGATAGGATTATTAAGGCTCTTCAAATCTATCAGTGTTTTTACCATATAAATGGTTTTTCCAGTATTATACCCAAATTCATTTTGAATTAGAATTTATGAGATTGGAGTTTATAAAAGTTGGTAACGGATAGGATAGGATATTATTCAATCAACCCCAATCTCAGTATATAAGTGGTTTTGACATAATAATAAATGTTTTGCAACATACACCTTTTTTAAATGCATAAAATGAGTGAGATAAGAAATCAGAAAATAAAAAGTCTATTCGGATTGAAAAACTATATATACTGTCATTTTCTAATGAAAGCCATTATAAATTTTAATTTGGAGGTAAAAATAAATGGCACAACAAGTAGCACCTGTACTTCCACTTGCACCTGTTGAACGCATTATCCGAAAGGCAGGGGCTGAAAGAGTGAGCGAAGATGCAGGCATGGAGCTTGCAAGAGTACTTGAAGATTACGGCATCGAGGTATCCCGCGAAGCCATGTCACTGGCAAAACACGCACACAGAGTAACAATTAAAGACGAAGATATCAGGCTTGCGGTTGTAAGGATGAAGAAGGGCTGAACTGAGTTCTTTATTTGAAGAACTTGAGTTTCATTATTCCCTTTGAAATCTCAACATAGCTGTTCTGTACATTTTTTGAAAGCTCATCTACCCAGGAGCCTGTGTTTACAACATTTCCTTTTTTGGTGATAAAGGGTCTGTGGGTATGTCCAAATATCAATTTCTCATCAGGTTTCATTCCAAGGAGCATATATGCAGCCTCGGAAACCGCGAGGCTATAAACTTTATTGATATCCTTTCTCTGATGTGGAACTTTTTTCATGGAGTTGATCTTTCCCCCTGTACTTTCTGCCCCTTCCAGAAGTCTCCAGAGGTCGCTGGCTAACCAGCCTATTGAATCTCCTGCGAAGCACATCTTTTCACTGAATTCTTCATAACTTTCTATGCTCAAAGGCTCAAGGTTTGCCAGTACTTCTAACTCATATCCATGGATGAAGTAAAATTTACCCCCTTCATAATCCAATCTCAAGAATTTAGATACTGTAAAAGGGTAATTCCCTGCATACCGTTCATTTAATTTCAGCAAATAATAATCATGGTTTCCAGCGATGTAATGTATATTTTTCACATTCAAACTAACAATTTTTGCCAGTATTTTAGCGTTATCTATAACTATTCTTGCATCGTTGCATCTCCAGAAATCAAGGATATCGCCTAAGAGAACTAAATGATCAACATCTGCTGAGCAGCACGTATCTAAGAATCGAAGGAAGTCTTCTTTATTGGATTTGTCGTATCCCAGATGTACATCAGATACTGCAATTATCATTTCAACTACCGTTCATTAAAAAGCTTCTGTGTTTATATACATATCGCTGCTATTTTTCCTGTACTGTCCCCAGCAACCGCAATCCTTATATTAGTTTACATCTATTGTAAAACCAGATACATTTGAAGAAATGGATATTATTGCTTACTCTGCTTGTGCTGTCAGCAGGCTGGTTGGGAGCTCAATCAACTGATAACAGCAAAAAGACGCTGAAAGAGTTAAAATTTTATATAGATATTCAGCCGGCTCTTGAGACCGCAAAAGCACAGGATAAACCAGTATTCGTGTATGCATGGTCTGCATCCTGCTATTGGTGTAAGAAATTTGAAGAAGAAACTCTCGCAAATCAGAGCGTCATTCAGGCGTTAAACGAAAACTTCATATTATACTCGATAGATGTGGATAATCAGAAAACTGAAATAAGAAATTTTAGAATATTCAGCACACCAACCGAGATATTTCTTGACCCGAGTGGCAAGGAGATAAAAAGAATACCGGGATACACGGATGCGGAAACATTTCTCAGCACAATAAATGAAATCGCAAATAAAAAGAGGCAGGAACAATGAAGCCTGAAAAGAAAGTCAAAAATGTAAAAGCGAAAGAAAAGATTCAGAAAAAGAAAGGAATGAACAGTACATTAATAATAGCAGCAGTAGCAGTGATATTGCTTGCAGGGATAGCATATGCCTTCCTTTCCAATTCATCCGGTTCTGGAAATTCGGATACGAAGCCGATGACCCTTAAGGAAGTCAGAGCACAGATTGACGAAAGATACGGCAATAGACCTGAATTAGGAACAAATACGCCGCCAGTTAGTGATAATTATACCCCGATAAACCCTCCAAGGGCAGCGGGAGAATTTCCATCTTATGTAGTCACTAACCCCATGACTTTGAAAGCATACACGTATGCAACAGAACATCCTGAAGTACTTGAACAGATACCATGTTACTGCGGATGCGGCGGACATTCAGGGCACAGGTTCCTGCGTGATTGCTTTATCCATGATGATGGAACGTATGATAGCCATGCCTCCTCCTGTGATGTGTGCGTTGGAGAAGCCCTCATGGCTCAGCAGTATCTGCCGTCAGGGATACCGACTGCATCAGCACAGGTACAGACGCAGGCAATCGACTTATCTAACCTCTCCTTGCCTGATAATTTCCAGTCTCTGAGTGATGGTTTGAAACTTATACCTCCTGGCATCAGATGGGCATATTTTGCAAACCTGAAGCAGGGAACAGGAATGGAACAGAAATACATGCCAGGTGCGGATTTTTATGGGATACCTGTCATAGGGATGCTGAATTCAGAATATCAGGACGGCTCGTGGGCAGAACTGCATGATGTCGGAAAGGTAAGCCTGAACGTAAAATCTAACACAGGGGACAAAACCGACAACATCGTAGACCGCAGACCCTATATATTTGATACAAAAGACAAAACGAACAGCGTGCTTGCGCTTTTCAACAGCTCTACGGCAAATCTGAGCGCGTACAGCTCTTTTAAATCCATACTTGAGAAAGTGGATGATAAGGATGCTGGATTTGCCAAAATAAATACTGTGGCTCCTTCATTTGCAAATTTAAGTTACTTTGGCGTTATAAAGTCAGGAGATGATGTGAAAGGAGAGATCGCATTCCGCATCAAAAATAATGAAGAAGTGCCATTGACAAAATATAACGATTTGAAAAATTCGAGCGCTTCCCGTGGTTTTAAATATTATGAAGTTCAGAAAGACAACGATACTTTAATTATAAGGATGACCTCTACCTTGGACAACGTTATATCAGAAGCAACCCAAAATTACGGAGTTGAGATTTAATCATTAATGCCCGCAGTTCCGTCAGTATTTTGGGTTTTTATCGCAGGCATGGCAACAGTGATTACGCCGTGCGTTCTGCCAATACTGCCTGCTGTACTGTCAGGTTCTGTGGGCAGCAGGCTTCGCCCAATAGCGATTGTTGCAGGCATGTCCATCACCTTCACACTGATGGGCGTACTGGTTTCTGCTGTCGCATCCTTTTCTTTTTTCACAGAATACCTGCGCTGGCTGTCGATAGTTTTTATTATCGGCATGGGTGCTGTTTTGTTTGATGATGATATAAATCAGGGATATGTCAGGATTTCAAGCTCGGTTATGAATTCAGTACAGCAGCATGCATCGTTTCTTGGGAATATAGGGGCCGCGGCGCCAAAAGAAGGCATCATGGGCGGTCTCTTCCTTGGCATGTCGCTGGGAATACTATGGATTCCATGCGTTGGCCCTATCCTGGGCTCTGTGTTCGCATATGTAGCTGAAAGTTCAGCAAGCTCTGGCGGCAGTCTTTTGCACGGCACAGCTCTCCTTGTTGTATATTCTCTTGGTGTTGGCATTCCTATGCTCATCATAGCGTATTCAGGAAAGGGAGTATCAAGCCGCGTTAAATGGTTTGTGAAAAGAGGCCATTTCTTTAAGAAGCTCTCAGGCATGATTCTGATACTGTTAGGATTGATGATGCTCTTTGGGATCGACAAGTACCTCCAGACCCTGCTGCTGCCCTATTTCCATATTTATTGAGGAAACATGGATAAAAACGATAAGAACAATGCAGGAAATAACAGACAGTCCGACCTGCTCGATGTCTATTTTTTCAGGAATCTTGTCAAAAACAGGTTCTTTAAACCTGTCATAAACCTGATCTTCTTTATTGCCCTGCTGATTATCATTTACTTCGGCGTTACAAGCGAGCCCGACCTACGCTTTGGAGGGAACCCATTCGCAACCATCATGATATGGGACCTCTGGCATCCCCTCCTTGCTTTTACTATCATCCTTTTTGGAAGGCTGTGGTGCTTTGCCTGCCCCATAGGCGCAGCGGGCGACTGGGCACAGTCTGCGTTCAGCTTTAAAAAGAAATATCCTGAAAAATACCGCAATCTATGGATCGCAGTGATACTCTTCCTGTTAATTTTCGCATCCGAGCGCCATCTTTTCATGTTCACCAGAAATCCGCCCAACACCGCATATCTGCTTATATTATTCACTGCACTGGCTGTCGTTATGGGGATAATCTATGAAAAACGAAGCTTTTGCAGATATGTGTGCCCTATCGGGATTGTGCTTGGGGTTTTCTCGATGCTCTCTGCCGTGGAACTCAGATGTAAATCAAAAAAAACCTGCAAAGACCATGATATTAAAGAATGCATTACAGGTACCGACTCAGGGAAAGCCTGTCCAGTGGGCGAGTTCCCGCAGACAATGGAAAGGAATAATTACTGCATTATGTGTATGGAATGCGTGAAATCGTGTTCAAAAGATAATATCCGTGTAAGCCCAAGGCTTCCTGGCGCGGATATCGCGCAGGCTCGAAAAACTCATCTTGATGAAGCATACTTAGTACACGGGATAATCATCATCTTCCTTTTTGTGCTGGGAATGGAGCGTTTCCAGTTCAGAAATGTTATAATCAATTTTGTCAAGTCTACACTTCCGTACGATTCAGTGACCTTCCTTGACCTCTACTGGAGGAATCTCTGGGCGATCGTCATCTTTGCAGCCATTACGCTTGGTGCAGCAGGTCTTTTGTATTTTTCTGCAAGGCTTTCTTTTTCAGGGAAAAACACAAAGCAGAGGTTCATAGAACTTTCCTATGCGTTCATCCCACTTGGACTCTCTGTCTACTTAGCCGAAAACACGTTCAGATTGTTAACAGGGTTGTTCTTTGTTACTGAGAATATAGGTAAATTCTTTGGAAAAGTGTGGGAATTCACAGTAAATTTTGAACTCATAGACCAATTTCAGATTCTTTTGCTGTCGCTTGGCTTTATTTTTACTGTATGGGCTGGATATCGTATCGGAAAGAAGCAGTCAAATGATGAAAAGGAGTTGCAGCAGAGCATGACTGCGGTGTGCATCGCTGCTGTTGTTTATCTCATCATAGGACTCAGGATCCTGACGCTGCCAATAACATGAATTCAGTTTACATCTCTCGTAAAGTATATACGTATGGAATGATTTAAAATCATACTGCTTATATAGGTCAAAACAATTAGGAACTAACATGAAAACCAAAAAACTGATGACAATACTTGTGTTGGTATTGATCATCTCCTTTGCATACGGCTCTTACAGCATCGCGCTCACTGACTTCAGGCTGAGCGATAAAAACAACAGCTACCTTGCAGGTCTTACGTGGTCGCGCTCTCTTGATAAATCGTTGCAGTTAGCCCAGCAGGAAAATAAACCTGTTGCAATGTATTTCTGGGCGATATGGTGCCAGTACTGTGCACGGTTCCAGACAGATACACTTGGGAACCCTCAGGTAAAAAAAATACTTCAGGATGATTTTGTTCTTGTTGCAATGGACCTTGATGTTGATACGGATATTGCGAACAGGTACAGTGGGCGCCCTCCACCACAGGTGGTCTTCCTTTATGGAAATGGGACTGTGATCGACAGAGTGATCGGTGCACAGGATGCCGACTATTTCCTGCCTGTAATAACACGGGTAAGAGATACGGTCAGGAGCAAATGACATGATTACCTTAGGAGATTGGATACTTTATATTAGCATTGCGTTCAGCGCAGTCGCATTAGCTGGACTGTTATTAAAAGAGTTTAAAAACAGTGACTTTCTGTGGCGTCTTGTCTCACCTGCTATACTTCTAACCGCGGGGCTTCTCAGCTTTGCCTATGTGCTCATCACGTACTATTTCGTGACAAGCGATTTTACCTATGAATACGTCTGGCAGTATTCAAGCACTGATTTGCCTTTGATCTATAAGATCTCAGGTGTGTGGGCAGGTCAGCAAGGCACATATCTTCTCTGGGTGCTGGTGATATTCATCTCGGCAGGCTGGCTTTCCTGGACTACAAGACATAAAAGCCCTCTTGCGAGAAGAACGCAGATAGTTACAGTAGTGATAGGGATATACTTTATAATACTCACACTGTTACAGACCCCTTTTAAATCTATATATCAGGATAGACCCGACCTTGTCGGTTTCGTACCGCCTGAAGGAAGCGGTCTGAACGCCTTGCTTGTGAACTTCTGGATGATCATCCACCCTCCCTTAATGTTCATTGGCTATGCAGCCATGACAATACCATTCGCAGCAGCTTTTGTTTATCTTCTCACAAAAGAGGATGGATGGGAAGAATTGGGCAGGCAGTGGTCTCGCTTTACATGGCTTTTCCTGGGTATGGGTATTGCTGTAGGTGGCGTCTGGGCATACCTTGTACTTGGATGGGGCGGTTTCTGGGCATGGGACCCTGTCGAGACAGCTTCATTTGTGCCATGGCTTACGCTTACAGGCTATCTTCATGCAGCATCCCTGCATAGAAAGAATAAAACGACCTTCCAGATAGCGGCACCCATGCTCGCAGCTGTCTCTTTCATCCTTGTATTATATGCTGCTGTTGTTGTCAGAAGCGGTATTTTTAACTCGGTCCATGCCTTCAGCGAGACCTCAACAGGTTCGTGGCTTATAGTGTCAGTGCTGATCACCTTTTTGGTTTCTGTGGCTCTCGGCATGCGCAGGTATTTGGGTGAGTCTGAAAAGGCAGGAGAAGAATGGGGGCTGTGGAGCAAGAGAAATATTTTCTATGTCAGTCTTTTATTGTTCGTGGTGCTGGCTTTCGTGTCCTTCTGGGGCATCACGTTCCCTGCTTTCATCCAGCTCACACAGAACCTGAAAGTGGGCGTTGCATCTGACACAAAGAACTTCTTTAATGTGTGGAGCTATCCTTTCACAATAATTCTGCTCCTCGCTCTTGGGTTCTGTTTGAACTACAGGGAATCTGATAAACAAAAACAGAAACAGATGCTCTTTATTGTGACCGCCATCACTGTCATATCCATGCTCCCCAGAACAGGGAACTTTTATGTGCTTGACCACACCAGTCCTTTCTGGGTCAGGGAGCCCGGCATTTATAAACTGATAGGCAGCATTTCCCTGCTCTCTATCCTCCCGCCCATGATATATGCAGCAGCATCTACATACAGCCGCCTTGTAGAGTACCTGCGCATGCGCAGTGTGCGTCCAAAGGTAAAGGGCATAGGCATATCAATGATACATTTTGGCGTTGTACTCATAATTTTTGGCGCGGTCATAAGCTCTACACTTGACCATAAAATAGATGGAATCAATATACCGATTGAAGCAAAAGGGGAATTACTGGACATTGGTAATAACTACGGTGTAAAAGTTGTGGATTATTCAACCCACAGCCTCACTGAAACAAATTATCCCGGCACCCTTATAAAGAACGTGCTTGATGCTCCTGCATCGTTTGAAGGGAAGACCCTGAAGATAAGCGGAACGGTTACTGATTCAAAGTCAACAGAAGGGCACGGCACTCTTGTGGAATTGAACGATAATTCAGGCAGTATGTGGGTTGTATTCCAGGGAAATGTTACTGTGCCAAAAAATACAGGATTGACCGTTACAGGGCAGATATTGTCTGGTTTTGCAACACCTGTGCTGAGTGTGACCAATGTGGATGAGCTTCCCATATCAGACAGGTACAGGGTACAGGATGTCAAACTTGAAATCTACAGGGGCAATACGAAAATCGGCGAAGGCACTGCTGAGTACCTTGAAGGAAAAGGCGGGAGCGGAACGTTCCCAATGATATCCAGGGACATAACGGGCAGCGATGTGTACGTCATCTTCCAGGGGATGAGCAGCGGCATAGTTCCATTAACACTTGAAATAAAACCTGCCATCAATTTCACATGGATCGGCATTTTGCTGTTCGCAGTCGGCATAATCCTGATAATGGCTATGAAAACAAAAAAGGCACAGGGAGATTAATATAGTAAGTATATATATAGAAGCATTCCCATCACTGCTGCATACGGAACTGCGATATTGTCATGCTTACTGACCGCGTCAGCCAGCATCCCGAAGATGCTCCCGACTATCGCTATTATTCCTGCAAAATAAAAACCAGCTAAGGAGGCTGCGATAAAACCTGACATCGAGCCTTCCCACGATTTATTTTTATTGAATGGATATTTATGCCGCCCGTATCTTTTTCCAATCACTCCTGCGAACCCATCTCCTGCTGCAAGAATCGCAATTGCTGCAAAACATATCCTTTCATCGATGAAAAACGAAAGTGAGAGCAGTGAAAGGACAGATATTATATATGAGAAAGGCTCGATTGAAAAGCCTTTTAATTCATGTCCCCTGTACACCATGGAAAGCATATCGCTACCGATTCTTGGTTTTAAAGCTTCGAGCATAAGAAAAACCGCAAACCCCGCGAGGATTAAGGCTATCGTCTGGGTCTTCCCTGCTGCGGCTAAAAGCGGTATGAAGACGCCTGAGATATGGATTAATTTTCTCAGATGCATGTTAATTTTTTTGAAATAAGGTATATATGTATGGTCTTGGCTCACCAGAAGGCATATGATGTGTATAATCAAAATACTCAAGCAGGCTAAAATCCTCTCCTAAGAATCCTGCCAGCATGTTCTGGTCGTAATTTTTAACATTCAAGCCGCTGCATTTTTTTGCTCCCTCTAAGGAAAAGGCAGCGATGATGACATAACCGCCTTTTTTGATCACTTTCTTTAATATAGATAAATACGTATGCTGCTGTTTTTCTTCCAGTAAGAAATGTAAAACTGCCCTATCATGCCACACAGCAATATCTCTTAAATTCTGGACATGAACTGGTTGAGTGATATCATCCACTATCCATCTTACTGAGGAAGCTTTTTGTTCACCCAATCTTTCTTTTAGCTTGTTCAAAGCTATTTCACTGATGTCAGCGGCAATGATATTACTAAATCCTTGATCAATGAGATAATCAATAAAAGTTGACGCACCTGCCCCAACATCTAATATAGATTCATCTTTATTTATATTACATTTAGATAGTAATTTTATGGAAGGTTCAGGTATTTCTTCATACCAGGTCAGCTCATCTGCATCCAATGCCGCATAAATTTCATCCCAGTGCTCTTTCATTGAGCTGTTCATAATCAGTACTAATAATAACTATACCTGACATATAACAGTTTTCGTTCTAATTCTGTTTTATGTGGGCAAGTTACCGACTCCGCACTTCGTGCGGAGCATTCCCTGAGACAAATAATATCAAATTAATAGATCATATCACCATCTTCGTACCAAGACATACCCTGCAACTATCATCCCTATCGCCAGCACGACTGCGAACCCTGGGGCTTTCACTGCTTCCTGCGTCTGGAATGTGGTTGTAACCTGCGGTGTTGCCTGCACAGGCTGCGCTGTGCTCGCAGCCTGCGTCGTACCCGCAGCCTGTGCCGTGCTTGCAGGCTGGGTTGGTGCTGATAATTTAGTCTCTCCAGGATGGCATATCTCACAGCGCAATCCATTCTGTGCTGTTAGTTTTCCTATCTTGCTGAATGCATGAAGGTCGTCTATGTTGTGGCACTTGGTGCACTGAGGGACCACTACGTTCTGGTTCTCTTGATGACAGCTCTTGCAGTCCACCTTATTTGCATGGATTATATGCGGTATCTCGCTGCCTGAAGCTGTTGATGTGCCTTTGTGACATACATAGCACGCTGTCTTATTATCCACTGTGCCGTGAATTGTGGCAACACTGGTTGCAGTGTGACAGTCCTGGCATATCACGACCATACCTTCGGCTTTTACAGGTTTAACAATATCAGGAGGAGATTTGTGACACTTTATGCACGAGGCATTGTCACCGTGCACTTTTATCAGGTCGCTATGGCAGTGGGAACAAACAGCATCGCTGATAAGAGCACTGTGTATCTGCCCTATGGTCTTATGACAGTATGCACATGTTTGGGTGCTCACTTTCCCTGCATGCACCTGATGGATAGGTCCATCATGACATTTCGTGCACGCCGGTATTGCTACAGAAAGTTTATCACCATGGCAGTTGGCGCAGTCCACAGGTTTCTGGGCATGAATTACATGCGGGCTATCTGTATGGCATTTTTTACAGTCAACATCCTTTGCTGTCAGAGAAGATGCTGAAAAGTTGGCTTCTGCTGCATACACTGCTGTCGTGAGCACGACTAACATAATAAACAATAAAATGATAGTTCTTAATGTCCGCATACCGTTCCTCATGTCCCGTTTTTATTTAAGTGGTGTTCAGCATTATATATTATCCTTTCGTTTTGATTTGCAGCAATTAAAATCACAAAATATATTAATCCATCCTCTAATTTCAGTAATCCATGAGCACAGAGAAATCAAAAAAATTATTCGAGGAAGCAAAGAAAATCCTGCCAGGCGGCGTGAGCAGCCCTGTGCGCGCCATAAAACCCTATCCTTTTTATACAAAACTTGCGAGCGGCTCAAGAATAATAGATATCGATGGCAACGAATATATCGATTATGTCATGGGTTATGGGCCTCTGCTTCTTGGTCACAGCCACCCTTCAATAAGGGAAACAGTGCTCAGGCAACTGGCAGACGGCTGGCTGTACGGCACGCCATCTGAACTTGAGGTGTCCCTTGCTAAGGAGATAATCAAACTTTATCCCAGCATAGATATGGTGCGGTTTGTTTCCACAGGAACAGAAGCCACCATGGGAGCGCTTCGGGCTGCGAGAGGTTTTGCAGGGAAAAATAAATTCATAAAGATAGAAGGAGGATTCCACGGCGCACATGAAGCCGTGCTTGTGAAAGCAGGCTCAGGCGCAACCACGCTTGGCACGCCAAACTCAGCAGGTGTGCCCGTGGAGTTCACGAAGAACACGCTTCAGGTGCCCTATAATGATATTGAAGCGATGACATCTGCTATTGAAACATACAAAGAAGACGTGGCAGCTGTTATCATCGAGCCTGTGCTTGGCAATATTGGTCCTATCCTTCCAAAAAAAGGATATCTCGGGGAGATTCGCAAAGTGACAGAGGAAAACGATGTTATTCTCATCTTTGATGAAGTTATCACAGGTTTCAGACTTGCGATGGGGGGGGCGCAGGAGTACTATGGGGTCACACCTGACATGACCACGCTTGGGAAAATCTTAGCAGGCGGTTTTCCGATAGGCGTCATAGGAGGAAAGCGCGAAATCATGGAGAACATCTCACCTTCAGGTGCGGTTTATCAGGCAGGCACATTCAACGGCAGTCCTGTATCGATGGCAGCAGGGCTTTCTGTCATTAACACGCTCAAAAAAGAAAAAGTACATGAAAAAGTGAATAAATCTGGTGATTCCCTACGTGCTGCTCTTTCAGACATTATCTGCGACACAGGATTGGGCTACAGCGTGAGTGGAATCTCAAGCATGTTCAAGGTGTTCTTTGGTGATATGCCGTACAATTACCAGGATGCGCTGAAATGTGATACTGAGAAGTTCAATGTGTTCTTTAAGAAAATGCTCTCTGATGGCATCTTTCTCCCGCCATCGCAGTATGAGACAAACTTTTTATCACTCGCACACTCAGAGGATGACATAGATACGACAATAGAAACTTATGAAAGGAATTTGAAATGAAACCACTCTTGATAGGGACAAGGGGAAGCAAACTTGCTCTCGCCCAGGCTAACCTTGTCAGGGACATCCTTGCAAAAGGCGGTGTAAAAGCGGAACTCAAGATCATCAAGACATGCGGCGATACATTCACTGACAGACCGCTCCATGAAGTGAGCGGTTTTGGGGTTTTCGTGCGCGAGATCGACGATGCCATGCTGGCAGGCGATGTTGATATTGCTGTACACAGCATGAAGGATGTCCCTACAGAGAGACCGCCAGAACTTACGATCGCTGCTGTGATGAAGCGTGATTCTCCCTATGATTTCCTACTTACTCGGGATGGGACTAAATTAATAGATCTGCCAGATGGCGCAGTCGTAGGAACAACAAGCCTAAGAAGACGTGCTCAACTGCTGCGCCTGCGCCCCGACCTGTCAATAAAAGACCTGCGCGGGAACATCGATACCCGCCTTCGGAAGCTCAAAGAAGGGCAGTACGACGGCATATTGCTGGCAGAAGCTGGACTTGAGCGCATGAAATGGGATATTCAGGGAGAACGCCTGAACCCTGATGATTTTGTTCCGTCAGCAAACCAGGGTACAGTGGTCATAGTCACGAAAAAAGGCTCAGAAGCTGAAGCCGCATCAAGATCGCTTGATGATAAAAACACACGTATCGAAACACAAATTGAACGCATTATCATTGGGATCCTTGGCGGCGGATGCCTTGTACCGATAGGTGCATTTGTGCAAACGCAGGGTGATAAGTTCCATGTACGCTGTGAAGTTCTTTCTGTTGATGGTAAGCGCTGTGTAAAAATAGATGAGTTTATAAACCATTCTGAATATGAAACTGAAGCAGAGCGAATAGGGAACGAGCTTAAACAAAAAGGCGGAGGGGAACTAGTTGACGAAGCGATAGAAATGTTCGCAGCAAAAAGAGGAAAACATGACTGGAAAGGTTTATCTTGTGGGCTCAGGTCCTGGTGACCCTGAGCTATTGACATTAAAAGCAAAAAGGCTCATAGAGAGTGCTGAGGTCATCCTTTATGACCAGCTGCCTGGCGAGGCGATCCTGAGCATGCTGCCGCAATCGGCTGAAAGGATCGATGTCGGAAAATATGCAGGCAATCACAAGCTCTCTCAGTGGCAGATCAATGAGGTGCTTGTAAAGCGGGCAAAGGAAGGAAAGATCGTGGTGCGTCTGAAAGGAGGAGACCCCTATCTATTTGGGCGCGGAGGCGAGGAAGCGCAGGCACTTGCAAGAGAGGGCATCGAAGTAGAAGTTGTACCAGGCATCACTTCAGCTATAGCAGTTCCAGCGTATGCGGGGATTCCAGTTACACATCGTGATTATGCTTCTATGGTGACTTTTATTACAGGTCATGAGGACCCAACAAAAGAGGATACTGCCCTTGACTGGGAGCTTCTTTCGCGCTTTGAAGGGACTATCGTTGTCCTGATGGGTGTCAGTATGCTTGAGCGCAATGTAAAAGAGTTGATCAGACATGGCAAATCCATAGATACGCCTGTTGCGGTCATTGAGAGAGGCACGCGTCCAGACCAGAGGGTGACAGTCGGGACGTTAGCAGATATCGTAGGATTGTGCAAACAGCGAAAGGTCAGAGCCCCTGCGATCACAGTTATAGGTAATGTAGTAAAGCTCAGAGCGGAATTGGGCCGGAATTGAATAAGATTACCCCTAACCAGAGAACTGCATCAGGGCTTGCAGTCCTCTCTTTAACAACATCATTACTGGCGTTATTTTTCATAACAGGCGTCAGCCCATTGGTCATGGCGTCTCCTGTGGTGCTCATCCTGGCATTTGCTCCTCTTGCCGGGATGCTGGGGATTATATTGAGAAATAAAGAGATTTTGATCATCTCGTCTCTTATGTCCCTTGCCTTAACGGTTCTTGGAATAGTATCGATCGGTTTATTTTTTGCAGTTCCGTCCCTGCTCCTGACAATCTCCACGTTCGTTTATCTGAGAGATAAACCTGTGGTTGAAGCGAACGAGCAGGCAGGAATATCTGCACTCATAGCAGCCCTTGCCTCCTTATTAGTTGCAATAGCTGCAATCATTCATGAAGTGCCGCCACATGCAGGGTCTATACTGGCACTGGCTTTCGGGCTGATATTCTATTTGTTTCCGCTCATACTTACGATCCTGGGGATAGCTGGAATACGAAGCAGGAACAGGGAATTCTTGTTCGCTTCATCAGCCATATATTTAGTACTGTCGATATTTTTAGTGTTACTTTTGAGAAAGCCCTTATTCCTTATATCCTCTCTGCTGCTGGTTCTGTCAGCTTTCGTATATCAGGGCGGAGTGATAGGAGAATTCAAGAAGGAAGTGGTAGATGTACGATTTAAAAAGATTGCGATGCTTTTAGCAGGCGTCTCATTGATTGCTGCAATGGGAGCAACTTTGTATTCCGAGCTTGTACTGGTATCAGGCGGCTGTTATACTTACCAGACTTCGCCAACGAGCGGAGGGCGAATATGCGGCGACTTTCGCACCGATTATGTGATTCCTGTAATAATCTCTGCAGTTGGAATAGCAGGGATACTCAGAGGAAATAAACTTTTGCTTTATGCCTCTGCAACAGTATCTTTTATACGAACTATAGCATATCTGCAACCGATAGCGAGTCTATTTCTTCCCTCGTTTATAACGCTGATATTCTCAGCGCTCGTCTATAAAATCGGGATAAGGGGTGGGGAATATTCTGCAGAAGCTCAAGGAAATGCAAACCAGTATTATATTATATTGTTCTTATCTGCCATTGTCATTCTCTGGATAATCGCTGTATATATATTCGTGCAGCCAAGCAGCGTTGAAATGTCGGGCGGATATGGATATGAACATTCACCGTGATCCAAGGAAATAAAAGGAAGGTCAAGCAGAATATTGAGGCAGGGATGGGAAGTGGTTGAGAAGTACATTTCCTCACAGAATTGCGCGAGCGGTGAGAAAGGTTTATAGGCAAAAAACGCTATTATAGGTGTTCTCGTGCATCTTTTAGGATATCTCGAATCAGAATAACAAATGCGGCACTAAAAAGGGCACAGACTAAAACAATATAAGATCTTCAAAAACCTCGAAATGTTTTTTATTAAAAGTAAATAATTTAAAACCTCTATTTATTGCGACAGCTGCAATCATAGTATCAAATCTCGGAATTTTAGTTCCTCTTTTCTCTGCATTTACCTCAAGTTTTGCTGAAAGAGCCGCATCGTTCTTGATAAAATCAGTAATATCTAGCAACAATATTTCCTCAATTTTTGAATTATTAGCATACTTATAAAGACCAAAAAGAATTTCATGCAGATTTAATGAAGTGAGGGTGATATCCTCTCTTGCTTCCTCTATTTTCTTTAATGCGGCTTCTCCTTTTTTTGAACTTTCATCAAGAATTTCAATTAGAACATCTGTATCAACAAGAATCAATATCTGATCTCCTCTCTTTTCTCCAATAGCTCTTTAAAAAGTGCTTCTTTATTCATGAATTCAACAGTACCTCTCAATTCTTTGAGTTTATCAATATTGCTCCGAGATTTCACGAGCCGCTCAAAAAAATTGCTGAAACTCTCATTAGTTCCTTTTAAGGATAGAAGCATCTTGTAGATATCCTCTCGTACAGTTATTGTCTTGGCTGTCATAATATAACATATGTTTAAACATATATTTAGCTATTACTATGCCCTATTTGTTGATAAATGCCAAAATAACGAATATGCTATAGAAACCCTCATGCACCCACGGAAAGAAAGTATAAACTCCGCTCAGCTATCTCAAAATTGATGTTTTGTCCATAAGAAGATTGGTTCTTAGCTGATAATCTCCCGTGCCAGTTCAGTACCTATGCATTTGTTAATAAATTATTAGCTATTTATTCATATAGCTTATTCTTATAAACATACAGCTTATCGATTAATTAAACCAACTTGACGATAAATAGAAAAGTATATGTATTAATACGCACAATTTGAAGATTGAAGTGAATTATGAAAGCGAATTATCAGAATGAATCATCCACAGACAGAAGTTATCCGATCATTGAAGTAATCGATGTGAGGAAATGCTACCAGTTGGGAGATATGGAGATACCGATCCTCCGTGACATCAATCTATCTGTCAGACAGGGTGAGTTCTTAGCTATCATGGGTCCATCAGGCTCTGGAAAAAGCACATTGATGAACCTGATTGGATGCCTTGACCGACCCACGAGCGGGCAGATCATTGTAAAAGGTAAGGACATAAACAGAATTTCGGATAATGAACTGGCACATCTTCGGGGAAGCGAGATAGGGTTCGTGTTCCAGACATTTAACTTGATACCCAGACTGAGCGCATTTGAGAATATTGAACTGCCCACATTTGCATGCAAAAAAAATAGCAGAGATGTCCATCGTCGGGTACATCAGCTTCTTGAACTTGTAGGTTTGAAAGAGCGCATGCATCACAGACCGAATGAACTCTCAGGTGGGCAGTGCCAGAGGGTAGCCATCGCACGTTCGCTGATAAACGACCCCTCTATTATCTTAGCTGATGAACCTACGGGCAATCTGGATTCAAAGACAAGTGTCGAGATCATGAAGATTTTCACTGACCTGCATGCACAGGGCAGGACCATAGTTATGATCACACACGACCAGGGGATTGCGAATTATGCAGATAGAATGGTGCGTGTAAAAGATGGAGTTATAGAAAATAATTAAGGAGGAAAAATATGGTATGGATTTTAAAATCAGTTATGTTTATGACCCTATTATTGATAGCAACTGCGACATCTGCATGCGGGGCAGGATTAAGAGTTGAAGCCATCAGGTATGAACCTTCACCTGTGGAAATAGGTCAATATTTTACTTTATGGATAAAGGTTGAGAATATCGGCTCAGGTCGTGCAGATGACCTTTCGCTTGAACTTGTTCCATCGTATCCGTTCTCACTTGACCCTAACGAGTCAGCCATAAAAAACATCGGCAATCTGCCTGACGACATAGCAGTATTCGAATATCATCTGTATGTTGATGAAACCGCAAAGCCTGGAACACGAGAATTGAAAGTGCGATATCAGGATAATAAGGGCTCTGGATGGATAAACAAATCCTTTAACATCAGTATAGGCTCAGACGCATTCGACAGCAAAGGCACTCTTCATCTCCAACAGATCAAAACAGAGCCAGAGGTGCTGATGCCTGGCGATAGGGGCATAATAATTCTCACACTGAAGAACACCGCATCCCAGTATTCGATCAGGCTTGATGGAAAGGATTACGACACCAATGCCATGATACAGTCAGCAAGTCTTCTGAGCACTGATGATATTATCGTGAACAGTGATACATATCATGAAACAGGGATATTGGGCCCTGGAGATACTGTCAATCTCAGCTATAATGTCGAAGTGGCAGAAAACGCTGTCTGCAGCACAAAACATCTGGAATTTAAGGTGGCAGGTAGCTCTCATTCCTATAACTACAACTGGGATGTGCCAGTTAAAGTTGATTCAGCCAGTGTCAGGGTCATCCCATCCAAACCCCTTATTATCAACAATGGCATAGGGACGCTTGAATTCGATGTGGCGAATACTAACTATAACACATTGTCTTCAGTATCCATAAAACCTCAGGCAGAGGGCATAGAATTTTCACCTGCTGAATACTTTATTGGTTCGATGCACCCTGATGAACTGTTCACGATAGAATTTGAGACAAGAGCAGTTAATGTTTCCACTCCAAAACAGCTGACGCTGACAGCCAGGTACAGGAATGGCAACAACCTGCATACAACTGAAGTCGATGGCATGAGCCTCTCAATAACGTCTGATAAGCAGCAGAATAATAGTGGATTGGCAGGAGTGGGCGCTCTGTTTGCATTATTCGCAATTTCAGGCGTGGTAATATACAGACGAAAGAAACAGCAAAAATAAGAGGATGTATGGTAAACCCTGCACAATCTATACGTATCGCCGCAGGTAGCATAGGAAGCGCAAAGACACGGTCCGCCCTTACCACTCTTGGGATTGTCATAGGGGTGGCGGCTGTGATAGCCAATGTATCGCTTGGGGCAAGTTTCAGTCAATTTTTCAAAGATGAGATCGGAACTGTTGGTTCAAATTTCATTGTCATAGACAGCAAGGTGCCTGATCTATTCTATGATGACGAAATGGAGCTTATCAAAAATGTCCCTGGTATCGAGGGTGTTTCGCCTATGAAACAGAAAAACGCGCAGGTCACATATCTATCAACATCCAGACTTATCAGCATCGTAGGGGTTTCTAAGGATTATGAAAAGGTGGCAAACCTCAAAATGGAGGATGGAAGTTTTCTGAATGACAAAGATATGTATGTAGCTGCTATCGGGCACGATGTGGCATATGATAAATTCGACAGGAAGGTCTTCACTCAGAACTCGATCGATATAACATTTAAGAAAAAAGATGGAATCGAAGTAACTAAAAAATTCACTGTCAAAGGTATAATCAAAGAACAGAGAACCACGATGATCCAGACAGGAGTCGAACGTGAAAAGCGCATTTTTATTCCAGTATCGACCATGAACGAGATGCTGGGCGAGAGTGACTACGGCACGTTCTTTGCAAAGGCGTCCAGCATCGATATAGTGGCAGAGACGGACAGAAAGCTGGATAATCGACTTGCACGTTATTTTGGCGTATCTGCCAGGGATATTGACAATGACGATGCTAAACCCTACTCCCTATTGAACCAGGCAGAGATCCTTGAGCAGGTAGATAAAGTATCAGCGGCTCTTGAAGCACTGCTCACAGCAGTGGCATTGATATCGCTCATCGTTGGTTCAATCGGGATCATGAACATCATGTTGGTAACAGTGACTGAACGAACACGGGAGATAGGAATCATGAAATCGCTGGGCTTTACGAACTTTAATGTGCTTTCTTTATTCATGGTTGAATCTGTAGTATTGAGTGTGTTCGGAGGGCTGCTGGGTATGGGACTGGGCGTACTGGCGGCTTACGGCGCAGAACACGCAATGGGTCTGCCGAGCATGTTCCC
>JAWOKW010000176.1:0-4204 GCA_033854095.1 Candidatus Methanoperedens sp.
TTTTCCATCTGATACTAAAATAAAGACGTTGTCCAGTCCTGTTTCGATTAACTTTGGGTCTTTCATTGCTCTCAGTGTGACCAGATTATGCAGACTTAATCAATCGAGCGATATCGTCACCAACATCAGAGGTCGTACTTTCGCCGCCCATATCGTATGTCCTGACTTCTCCATTGATGATGTTCTGTTCTATTGCCCTGACAATCGCAGACGAAGCTTCCTTCTCGCCAAGCTGATCAAGCAGGAGCGCACCTGCCCATATGGTTGCGATTGGATTCACCTTATTCTTACCTTTATATTTAGGGGCGCTTCCATGTATTGGTTCGAACATGCTCGTACCTTCAGGATTTATGTTCCCGCCCGGAGCAAGCCCAAGTCCGCCCAGTATCATCGCACCAAGATCAGTTATGATATCGCCGAACATATTTGGCGCCACAACAACATCGAACCATTCAGGGTTCTTAACAAACCACATTGTTATGGCGTCCACAAAATTGAAATCGGTTTTGACATCAGGATATTCAGATGCTATTGAATTGAACTCCTCACGCCAGAAGCCATAGATATCAGACAGCACATTTGCTTTATCCACTGATGAAAGATGCTTTTTCCTGTCTTTTGCAAGTTCAAAAGCATAACGAATGACCCTTTCTGTGCCTTCTTTACTGATAAGACCGAGCTGATAACCTATTTCGTCGCTATCTGAGGTTATATCAAGCCCGAATTTTACATTATACATATTCCGTATAACCTCAAGTGTTTTCTTGCTTTTTCCCTTCCCGGCGCGCCCGCCTATCCCTATATAGAAGTCCTCAGTATTTTCACGCACGACCATAAAATCAATATCCTTTGGGGTCTTATCTTTGAGAGGTGTCCATACTCCTTCAAGGAGTTTAACAGGGCGCAGGTTGACATATTCATCAAAATAAAAACGGATGGATAAAAGGATACCTTTTTCCAATACACCAGGTTTAATCCTTTCATCGCCTATTGCACCGAAATAAATCGCTCTGTATCGAGAAAGTTCTTTAAGCGTATCCTCTGAAATAAGTTCGCCCGTCGCAAGGTAGTGGTCAGCGCCGTGTGGATATTCGATCCATTCTATATCAAAACCAAATCTCTCACCTGCTGCATCAAGCACCTTTCGTCCTTCTCTGACTATTTCAGGACCTATCCCATCGCCTGCTATAACAGGGATTTTGTATCGTGTCATGTATTATCCTCTTTTGAAGCCCATAGAATTGCTGCGAGGTTATTAAATTATCTCATATTTAGGCGTGATCCTTGCTTCTGTGCTTTTTTCTTCGATTCGGAACTACGCCCAATCGGAGGTACTGATACAGCCAAAAAGTTAAATTGAATAGCTGCAATAATAGCTATTATAGTAAATCACAAAATTTATTATGATTTAATATTTATAAAATAAAAATGAAAGAGATCGATGAAAGAGAACAAGCAGTGTTTGAAGCGGGAATAAAGCTTGGTGCGCTGTATCACCAATTCGTGGGAACACCGCTCAACACAGAAACGATTGATGGCCTCTCAAGAGCAATAGAGCAAAGCATAGCTCTTCAGCCGTATGTCCAGAGCGTGAGCGTCTCAATAGACAGGGAAATGGTAAAGAAAAAGCAAAATACCGTGTTCGGGTACTGTGAACTTGAAGGAAAGATGCTGCGTGTGAACTTACAGATACAATACAGAGATACTACAGCATATGCCGAGCTCGCATACGATGAAGAGCGGGATTATCCGCTCATGCGCATAAAAAAAATCAGTTCAACACCACGAATTTTGCATCGATAATACCATCAACAGACCTGATCTCATTGAGTATGCTGTCGCTTACTTCGCTATCGACATTGAGCACCATGATAGCTTCTCCGCCCACCGTGATCCTGCCTACCTGCATCCCTGCGATATTGATATTGTTCTTTCCAAGCACCATGCAGCATGGACCGATGATATTTGGGTGGTCTTCAATTTTTGTGACTATCATATAGCCAGAAGGTATCACATCAATGCGATATCCATCTATTTGCACGATTCGCGGCTCTTTTCCAATGACAGTGCCACTGACCAGTTTCTCCTCGCCTTTCTTGCTTAATTTTATAGAAATCTCACTTGGATAGCCGGCAAAGGTCTTGGATTTGCTTTCGATGATCTTTATCTTGCGGTCCTTGGCTATTGCAGGCGCATTTATATAATTCACACCTGCGCCAAGTACAGGTTCAAGCAGTCCTTTTAACACCGCAAGGGTTATGGGTGCCACGTTCTGGTCCGCTATCTCACCACAATATGATACTTCGACCTTTTCATAATTGCCAGTAAGCTGCATGACAAGTTTTCCCATTTTTTCAGCTAGTAGGAAATAAGGCTCAAGAATAGCCATCACCTCGGCTTTAATATACGGCATGTTAATTGCGTTCTTCACCGGAAGACCGTGCAGTGCATTGACCACCTGCTCAGCTACCGAAATAGAGACATTGATCTGTGCTTCCTCGGTCGATGCTCCCAGATGCGGGGTCACAACAATACTGTCAAGCCCAAGGAGCGGGCTATCAAAAGGCGGTTCCTTTACAAACACATCGATCGCTGCTGCACTGACTATGCCATCCTTGACTGCTTTTGCCAGCGCGTCCTCATTGATAATGCCGCCTCTTGCGCAGTTGATCACCCTTGCGCCTTTTTTCATAATCGCAAATTCCTTGCTACTGATGAGGTCTTTTGTCTCCTTGGTGAGAGGGGTATGTACAGTGATGTAATCAGCACGTTTGACTATGTCTTCCACAGTCGTCAGTTCCACGCCAAGGTCTTTTGCTTTTTCAGCCGATATGAAAGGATCATAGGCAAGGATTCGCATCTCCATTCCCTGCGCTCGTTTTGCGACTTCTGAGCCTATCCTTCCAAGACCAATGATCCCGAGAGTCTTATCCCTTACCTCGACGCCCATGAACTTCTTCCTTTCCCACTTCTTGCTCTTAAGTGAGGCATTTGCCTGCGGGATGTTCCTTGAAATCGCCATTATCATGGCTATCGTGTGTTCCGCTGCTGAGATGGTATTGCCTTCAGGCGCGTTGACCACGATAATCCCGCACTCGGTGGCTGCATTTACATCTATATTATCCACACCGACGCCAGCGCGGCCTATGATCTTGAGCTTCTTTCCTGCATTTATAATGTCCTTTGTTACCTGTGTCTCACTGCGGACGATGAGCGCCTCATAATCCCCTATGCGATTAATCAATTCAGAAGGTTGAAGACCCGTTGCTATATCAACGTCAAACTCCTTTTTTAATATCTCAATACCTCTGTCTGATACCGGGTCACTTACAAGTACTTTCACGTATTATCACCAATCAAGTCAGCCTAATTGGATTACTAGCATTTCAGCCTTTCGTTTCATCTGTCATGCAGGATACTATAATTAATATAGGTCTAAAGACCTGTAATGCAACGTATGCACAGGGTCGGAATCGCAGATACTACATTCTCCCGCATCAACATGGGAAAAGTAGCCATTGATGAGCTTAAAAAGAATGCATCTCTTCAGGTCGAACGCTACACAGTGCCTGGAGTAAAAGACCTTCCTGTGGCATGTAAAAAATTGATCGAAGAAAAAAGATGCGATATCGTTATGGCTCTTGGCATGCCTGGCTCACAGCCTATCGACAAGATGTGCGCGCATGAAGCATCGCAGGGCATAATCCAGGTGCAGTTGATGACGAACAGGCACATAATCGAGGTGTTCGTGCATGAGGACGAAGCGAAAGATGAAAAGGAACTTGCGTGGCTCATGGAAAGGCGTACACGCGAGCATGCACAGAACGTAGTAAAGCTGTTATTCCATCAGGAACAACTGCAGCGTGAAGCAGGTACAGGGCAAAGGCAGGGGCTTGCTGATGTCGGAGCGATAAGGCAATAACGGAGGAGTATGATTGAACAGTATGGTTGAACCCATCACTTTAAAAGAATATATCGAATACAGTCCAGCATCAGTGGTAAGTAAGACTTTGAAAGAAAATCAAGCAGGTACTTTAACTCTGTTTGCCTTTGATGCTGGGCAGGGGTTGAGCGAGCATTCTGCACCATTTGATGCTGTGGTGCAGATCATCGATGGAGATGGACGCTTTATCATCGGCGGTGAAGAATATAACCTGAAAGCGGGTCAATTGATAATAATACCAGCAAATGCGCCTCATGCTGT
>JAWOKW010000177.1:0-2642 GCA_033854095.1 Candidatus Methanoperedens sp.
GGTCGAATAAATAGCATGTGACTTATCGTTTGAAGTTGCTACGTAGGGAAGGGGAGGGCTGCGCTTTCATCCCCAGCCTGAAGTCTGGGGACTTCCCGCTCTGCCCTCTCCGCTCCCGAAGTTAAAAGAAAATGCCGATCTTATCGGCTCTCTTTTTATGACCAAAATTAAACTGGCAGCTTTCTCCCGCTCTGAGATTCCTAAGGAACAAAGGACTCAGTTTTACCTATACATAGATGAATTCCAGAACTTTGCCTCCAAAACTTTTATTGAGCTTCTTTCAGAATCAAGAAAGTACGGCTTATCTTTGATTCTCGCTCATCAGAACCTCTCCCAGCTGCTGGAGGATCTGCAGGATTCGATCCTCACTAACTGCGGAATCCAGGCTTGCTTCAGGATTTCCAGAAAAGATACGGAAATAATGGCAAAGGAATTCTTTGAAACTACGGGTATAGAAGTCAAATCCTATTCAATTTCCCCGGAATCAAGTGATGTCGATTACTTTTCTTATCAGGAAGAGTGGGAGAAGTACTTTCAGGAACTCCAATCCCTGCCGAACAGAGCGTTCTATGTCAAACACAAGATAGAAGGCGGAGTAATCTCGCTTCAAACTCATAGCATTGCTCCTGGCTGTGAACTGGCTAAAGTTAGTAAAGAAACATATGATGAGATTCTTGAGAACCATCACTTTGGGCTTAAGTATCTCAGACCACGAGGAAAGCCGCTGCTGGAAGAAGCAAAGGAAAAAGAAGAAAAGCCCAAACCAAAAGATAAAGCCCCGCAAACGGAGATTTCCGCTCCTTCAAGAGAGGCAGTAGCCCTTGAGGAGATTACCGCCTCTCTCATCCCTTTAGAAAAAGCAATGCTTTGGGCAATCGGCACAGGAAACTACCAGGCTCATGATATTTATGAGGAAGCCAATAAGAAGCTTAAATCCCTGGGGGCAGCATCAATCAACAATTATTCTGAGTTGAAAAATAAATTCTATGATCTTACCAAACTCCCTCCCCAAGGCAAAGGCTTGGTTGAATTTGCAAAAAGAGGAAAGGGCTTTTACTACTGGCTTTCCCCATGGGGAGAGACGGCTTTTGCTGAAAAATTCAATATGCCATCAGATCGGGCAATAAACGAGCTCGGAGGCGGAGGGAAGCTTGGAAAAGCCGTATCACTGGAAATCATCAAAAACTGGCTTGAGCCTGAAGGCTACAAGGTAAAGAAAGAAGATGAAATTGAAACTGATTTGAACATAAGCGAAAGAGGCTATACTGACCTTATAGCAGAAAAAGACGGCCAGATATTAAGAATCGAGATCGAGCACCGCACAACCAAAGAGCAAATTGAGAAAAATATCAGGAAAAATCTTGAATATTCGGATAGTCTCTACGAGATAGCCAGTGATGAGACAGCCAAAAAGAAACTGATCCAGGTTGCTTTAAAAACAATGTTTAGGTTGAGAAAAGATAAGCCAGACAAGGACTTAGTGGTAAAGATAGCTACAATTGATGAATTGAAAAAAACCAGTTTTAAAGACTGGTTTGAAGTTGGGAACAAGTGAGGATTCACAATCAACAGAATTAGTTATCGGAGAGGGAGCTATTTAAGATGCAGAGTTTTTGTTGTCCTGCTGATATTCAATTAATTCTCCTACAGTACACCCGAGCGCCTTGCAGATTTTCTCCAGCGTATCAAATCGAATTGCTTTTACTTTCTCATAATAAAGATCAGACAAGGCATTTTTGCTGATATCTGTTTTTCTTGATAATTCGGACATCTTTATTTTTCGCTCGCCTAGCAGGCGACCTAAATGTATTTTTATTGGCATATAACAATAAAATATATCAGAAAGCACCCTTTTGTCAAATAAAGTTACTGTTAGTAAAAGTGTAGATATATAAAATACTTGACAAAGTATACAACTAGTGCTATACTAAGTATAGTTACAGTTATAAAAAATCTAACCGTAAATATATTGTAGGGGAGGTGGCCTATGAAACTATTAACCAAAGAGATAAAGCGGAGACTACCAACGCTCTATTCACAGGAAAACGAAAAAGACCCAATGGTGATTTGTAAATTCTTTGATCCCTCTAGTTCGTGGACATGGTATGCGATTGAAGGTTCGCCGATTGATGAAAACGGGTATTATGATACAGACAAAGAAAAGGTGGATTTTCTCTTCTTCGGGCTTGTGATCGGCATTGAGTCTGAACTGGGATATTTTTCTCTGAAAGAGCTTGTAAGCGCAAAGCAAGATCGCACGGGACTGCTGGCTTTACCAATAGAGCAAGATATGTGTTTTAAGCCGTGCAGACTCTCTCAAGTCAAAAAAAAGCATGGCCTTACATAACGTAGCAACGCGGGGGGATTTACCCCCCCCCCATGCTTACATTTAATCCAGTTATATACAGAAAACAGAAAATATTTATAATTCCGCTGAAGAGAATGTTCAGGAATTAGGAAAAGTAGCCACCCTTGATTAGCCAAAGAGAGATGGTTTCAAAGAATGGTTTGAAGCGGGGAACAAATAAGAAAAGCGAATGCTTCTCTTATTTTAGTTTCAATTTGAATATTATTATCTAACAGGTGTAGTTTTCCCCAACACATTCAATCGTTGAACTTTAAACAGTGCATCAGCAAAAGCC
>JAWOKW010000178.1:0-14420 GCA_033854095.1 Candidatus Methanoperedens sp.
TCACTTTCGGGAATACGTCTTCTTCCTCCTAATGTCCTTACCACTTTCAGCTTACCATCCCTATCCCATTGCTGTATCGCCCTTGTCTGGACCCCAAGAAGTTTCTTTGCTTCTTTAAGAGTATATAATCTTTCCATGTTATAAGTTATATATACTTGAGACTACTTATAACCATATGTATGGCAACTGCTACAAACGGCGCTGACCTGCTGATATGGTTGCCAGCGGGATCGCATCTAAATGAGATGTTCGGCACACGCTATGCCGTCATTGGTTCTGCCGTGGGCGAATCTCCCGCAAATGGCATCGGCAAGCCCGAAGCCGGTACTCTTGAGGCACGCCTGACCGCAGCACAGGGACCGGTGCGGTTCATTCCAACCTTCAGCGGCAAAGGGCTTCCAGCATCGGCAGTCGCAGCTCTTCCAATTTTCATAGATTCAACGGCATACAGTCGCGGTGGGCAGCCGCTGCAATAATGGGCAGATTTCATATCGCAAACTGATCCAGATTTTAGGAAATTTTAAATACAGGTAAAGAAAATTAAGCTTTCAAAAGGGTGAAATGGAATGGAAGCGAAAGGACTGTTGAGTCTTATAGCATTTTCTGAAAAAAGGAGAGGTATTCTTTCATTTGTGCAAAAAGAGCCAAAAACATTACAGGAGATTAAAGACTATTTTGAAGTAACTTCCCCTGAAATAATTCCTCAAATAAAAAAATTGGAAAAGAATCATTTGATTTGTCAGAAGAATAGGAAATACTTCCTGACCGATATTGGAGAAATAGTGACTAATTCTCTTGATCAACTGGTCGGTACTCTGGACATATTTGAAGAGGACATAGAGTTTTGGAACGTACATAATATCAACGGAATCCCATGGGAGTTCCGCATACGATTATATGAACTGGAGGGATTTAAATTTTTCAAGAGCACTCCTACTGAGATTTTTAAGCCACATGAAGAATATGTTAAAAATCTTTTACAATCTGAATTTGTGTATGGAGTCTCTCCTGCACTGCATCCTGACTACCCAAGACATATAAAAATGCTGGGAGATAAAGGCATACCTATTTCAATTATAATGACAAAAGACGTTCTGGAGAAACTTAAAGAAAATCACAAATTAGAGTTAGAAGATAGTTTAAGATGCAAGAATATACAACTGCTGATATGTGATGAGATTGTAGAAATTGCCTTCACTGTGACCAATTCTTTTTTATCTATGAGACTTTTCTTAAACAACAATACTTATGACTTTTATAATAATATCATAAGTACAGAAAAATCTGCTTTAAAATGGGGAATGGATATTTTCAGATACTATGAAAAACGTTCTAGAAGAATTGAATTGCAAGGTCCCTGAATATGAGCATGTGAGCCCACTCTCCATGAACTACTATGCTCCTGAAGATTGTTTTTTCTGAGTTGGCATATAATGATATATACATTACTCCGCATATCCAGCTATAAAGTAGGATGAACATTTCGAATTTTATCAGGTTAAAGACAGTAAGAGCAATCAAGCATATATGAAAAGATGAATGAATTAATTGCAGCAATAGTTTTGCCTTTGATTCCCCGAAATACACAGGAATTGTTTTCAAACCTGCTTGAGAATCTCCTATTATATCTTTGAAATCAAATATCACAGTGTTTATAAAACTTTTTAGGAAAAATAAAATAAAAATCAAAAACAGATTCAAAGTTTCAGCAGGATAAACTAAAAAGATAATTGTGAGAGCCCATGTAAATGCAACAAAAAGATTTTTAATTCCCATGCCCTGCTTTAGTTTGATTGAGTAATTCCCTATTTTAAATCCTTTCGTATACATTAACCCCATAACAAAAGGGAAAAAAGCTATAAGAGGACAAATTCGATTTGTTATTAGAATTAAAATAGCAGATAGGAGACACATACACACCAAAAAATAAGGAAAAAACTTGTTTGCATTGCTCTCTTCAGTGCGGTTGATTTCATCCTCTCTACAATTTACGGTTCTATCCAGTGTATAAGTGGAATAGACTATTAAAGTCATAATAAGAGGTATGGAAATATCTCTATTTTTTCCTGCCAGCAGTAAAGCTATATAGACCCTGAAACCCCCAGAAATCGCTACTACGGAAGACGCATTCAAAAGATTGATTGTTCCTGTAGCCACACTCAGCGAATTCGATGATTGTTCTAATAATATTACTGTTCTATAAAGTTATATGATTCGATTAACATTGCAGAGTTGAGAGAATATTATGCAAAATTACTAATATATACTTCAACCGAATTAAAAGGGTTAGCCTATTATGATCGAAGCCCTCAAAAATCAGTATACAAATATCTCCGAGTTACATATTAAAAAAGACGATTTAGTAATCAAAGCTCTCTATCAAAGAGTTAAAATGGTGAACGAATCGATACCAAAGTTTTTTTCTGTAACTTCCCCAGATGAAATGTATCTTGCCATGAACCACTTGCTTGATGCTGGAGGAAAAAGGCTCCGTCCGTCTGCGTTGATAGTGGCAGCAGAAGCGGTAGGCGGGGAGCCTGAAAGTGTCATCCCGGCTGCTCTGGCTGTCGAATTGATTCATAACGTCTGTCTGATTCATGATGATATTATGGATAATGCCGATATGCGCAGGGGAAAACCCACTGTTCATAAAATATGGGGCTTAGAAGGCGGGATAATCGCAGGGGATGCTCTATATTCAAAAGCTTTTGAAATTCTTTCTCAGGCAAAAAGCGGACCCTCACAGATTGTCGAAAGTATGCAAATTTTATCTAAAACCTGTATAGATATATGTGAAGGGCAGTGGATGGATATCAATTTTCAAAAAAAGGAGGACGTTACAGAAAGTGATTATTTGCAGATGGTGGAGAAAAAGACCGCCGTGCTTTTTGCAGCAGGATTAAAAATCGGCGCTATATTATCAAATGCAAGCAAGGAAGAAGCACAGGCATTATGGGATTTTGGATGTCTCGCGGGCGTAGGCTTTCAGATATACGATGATGTGATCGATCTCATAGCATCTGAGGGAATACTTGGAAAACCAGAAGGCATGGATATAATCGAAGGAAAACACACGCTCATTGTAATTCATGCACAGTCAAAAGGAGTTGCAATCGATTCGCTCGGGAAAAAGGATGTTACGCGCAAGGAAATCTGTGATACAATCAGGACATTGAAGGATACAGGTTCAATTGATTATGCCCTGAATGTAGCTGCTGGCTTTATAGAGGCAGGTAAATCTGCACTGAAGGTACTACCTGACTCTGAAGCAAAGAGAATACTTACCGGGTTTGCAGACTATATGATCGAACGCAAATATTAGAGAAGGAGGAAAGAGGTGGTGCTTTGCATGTTTAAAATAAAGGAGTCGGATGTATTGGCACAATATAAGAAAACGATGTTAATCCTGCTGGTTATCGCCCAGCTACTGTTAGCACTGGCGATACCTGCGGCGGCTGACCTTGGTAAGACCTTCAAAAGTGAGATTATAGATAATAGAATCGAAAAAGGCTTACAATATTTGCATAAAAATCAACTCCCAAGTGGGGAATTTCCTACTTATATCTCTTATTCGCCAGATATCAATAATGGAACAAATGAGACCACGGTCTTCGATACTGGATTCATACTTCATACCCTGAGTCTTGCTGATGAAGAACATTCCCATAGAACTCACAAAATTGTACAGGATATGAAAACCAAAGCAGTTGCCTTCTTGCTGGCTAATAAGGAATCTCATAATGTATGGAGGTTTTGGGGAACAAGTCAACCATATTTACCACCTGATACTGATGTTACAGCAGCAGTTTTCAGTGCTCTGATTGAGAGCGGTGTAAATATTAGCGATGAGTCCCTTGATTACATGCTTGATTTCAGAACACCAGATGGCGTATTTTATACATGGATAAATTCAGAAGAATGGCTTGATCCTTCCAACCCATACTATGAATATTACAAAATAAATGATATTGATGCGAATGTTAACTTAGATGTTCTTTATGCCTATTCGTTGAGAAATAGAACTCTAAGCGGTGTAACTGAGTATTTAAATAATATAACTGAGAACGAATCTTTCTTAAATGGCACTCTGTACTACCCGTCCCCTTACGTGTTTAGCTATTTAGTAACTAAAGCCTATTCAGATGGCAATGTTACAGAACTTCAACCTGCGCTTGATAATATAGAACATTATATTCTAACAACACAGCAACCAGATGGAGGATGGGGAAATGACCTGTATACAGCATTAGCCACTGTTTCTTTGATTAATATGGGTTATGAAGGAGAGCCATTGGAAAATGCAATCATGCATATATTGAAAAACCAGAAAAGAAACGGGAGCTGGGAAAAATATGCATTTTATATTCGGTGCTATCCTATCATTTACTATGGTTCTCATGAAATAACTACATCATTCAGCCTTGAAGCTTTAATAAAATATAAAAATGGGATCGACCGCGATTTTGATGAATACAGGGATAAAAAATGAAATATGATGTAATCGTAGTTGGTGCTGGGCCGGCTGGAAGTTTTTCTGGTTTAAAATTAGCAGAAAAAGGTCTGAATACTCTGATTATCGAAGAACGGAGCAGGGACAGGTACAAGCCATGCGGTGGGGGTATATGCACTCGCTGCTTGAAAATTGTAGGAGACCCGCCAGCCGAAGTTGTTGAGAGGGATGTAAAACAAGAAACGCTTTACACAAAAAATAAGAAATTCTCTGTATCGTGTTCCGAACCAGGTGGAAAAAAAGGAATAATGGTATACAGGAATAAATTTGATTCATGGTTGATAGACCGGGCAGAAGCGAAAGGTGTCGAAATTTTAGACAAGAGCAAAGTAGATTCTATTAAGCTGAATGAGAGAGTAGCAGTAAGGTTAGAAAATGGTAAGGAATATAGTGCTGATGTTCTGGTGGGTGCGTGGGGAGCATCTTCTAGTCTTTACAAATTTATTGGTGTAAATCAACCGAGTTACTATACATCTATTTCTCAGGAGCTGGAATTTCCTTCCAGTTTGATTGAGGAGAAAATTAATGGACCTGAAATTTTCTGGGATGGAGACATAACAACTAATGGTTATTTCTGGATATTTCCGAAAAAAGAGGGTATAAGCCTGGGATTCGCTGAGAAAACCAACAACGCCGAAGGGATTAAACAAAAATTCATTAAAACAATACTTACCCATCCTGTCATATCCGAAAGGCTAAAAGGATTTAAAGAAAAGATGATAGATGGAAAATCAATATATAGACACCCCATTGCAGAGGGTTATTTAGATAAATTTCATGGAAATCATTTTTTACTGGTTGGTGAAGCTGCGGGTCTGGTAAATCCTCTGACCAGAGAAGGTATTTACTATGCCCTGAAATCGGCAGAGATAGCTGCATCTGTAATAAGCAAAAGGGATTATTCCGAGAAAAGCCTGGGACGCTATACCGAACTCTGTTATTCTGAATTAATTAATAATGATCTAAAATATTCTAAAAAGATGGCAAAAATGATGTACGGACATAAACCGCAATTCCACGACCGCATTATGGATGCAATGCTGGAAATGACTGAGGAAGATAATGAAATAGAAAATATAATGAAAAATATGTTTTCCAGCAGCGATTATAGCCATATTTATAATTCGCTAATGGCTAAAAAAGGGCTTTTGATACGTAAATTGGGTTTACTCGGTGTAATGAAAATGATATCTGTATGAATAGGAGGGATTAAATTTGGTTGGAATCGTAATATGTCAATGTCAGGGAAGAGGTTTTTTCAAACAGGAAGACATTGGTAAGCTCAGTACATACATACGGGAGAACCACGATA
The DNA here is from genome assembly GCA_033854095.1 of Candidatus Methanoperedens sp. Lineage (GTDB taxonomy): Archaea > Halobacteriota > Methanosarcinia > Methanosarcinales > Methanoperedenaceae > Methanoperedens. The sequence continues at coordinate 5,823 of JAWOKW010000178.1, forward strand.
TTAAATTCATATGTGAGCATCCGTATCTGTGCAGCCCTAAGGTCGGCCTGCCTTTTTTGAACTCCTTGCTGAAAAACGATAGAATTGTAACACTTGCATGTTACCAGCGATCTCAAAAATGGCTTTTCAACACATGTCAGGGAGAGTTAATTAATGTAAATATGAGAGATTCGAACTTGAATGATGTTATCACGGAGCTAAAAAATGTACTCCCTGAGAAAAAAACTGAAAATATTGATGAAATCCATGAATGGTTCCCGGTAATTGATTATGATAAATGTACTGGATGCGGCAGTTGCAGTGATTTTTGTATTTTTGGTGTCTATGAGGTCGAAGAGCACGGAAAGAAAGTAAAGGTCACAAATCCATATAACTGCAAAGATAATTGCCCCGCCTGTGCAAGAGATTGCCCTGAAGAAGCCATTATTTTTGCAAAATCTCCAGAAAAGTGGGTTGCAGGCGGAGAAGGAGAAGGATCATCAGAGGCATCAATTTTCACAGTAAAGGATTTAGAATATCCAGGCAGGGCTAAGAAGGTGTCTAACATACCCAATCCAGAAGATAGGGAAAAAATACGTGAACTTATACTTGCCTGCAAAGAGAATACCGATTGCGCAGATGCAGTAGCAATGAAAATCCTGAATAAACTGAACTTACCACCAAAGTTCCTGGATTTCACCATTGCAGAGTTAAAGACGCAGATTTTAAGTGAGGATTTCAGTAAAATACCCTATAATAAAAGGGTTTTAATCGTACCCCATTGCCTTCGTGATTCTAAAAAATGCCACAACCACTACGAGCCGCTGGAAACAGGGCTACAGTTAATTTGCGAGGAATGCGGAAGTGATAAATGCAAGATTCATCCTATCATCAAAGTTGCCAGGGAGCTGGGTTATATCATTTATATCTCTGAGGGAGCAACAGTGGTTCTGAGGATGCTCAAAGAGAGAAGAGCTTACACATTTTTTGCAGTTGCCTGCCTGGATTCGCTGATGAAAGCCAGACCAATTGGGGAATCTTTGAAAATACCCGGAGGAGGCATACCATTACTGAAAAGTGGCTGTAAAGACACGGATGTTGAGATTGATAAAGTAATCGAACGGATAAAATTAAACAGGGTTATTTCATGAAAAGCCTGTGCGTAGCTACAACGAACGAATTGTCATCAGATCTTCAGGAAGAGCTGGTGGGCACAGATAGCCTGTTCAGTAAACTCCAGCAAAAAGATGGCGGATTCACTGGACGGATCGGTGAAACTACTTCGGACTTATATTATACATTTTTTGCAGTTGAAACTTTTAAAATGATGGAAATGGAAAAGATACTGGATTATGGCAGCGTTGGCGATTTTGTAATCTCGTGCTATGATAAAAAAGGCGGTTTTGGATATAGAAAAGGTGCAAATCCGGATTTGATACATACGTTCTGTGGAATCGGAACTTCAATAGCGATTGATAACTTTGATATGCTTGATGACCAAAAAATTGGAGAATATATTCTCTCGTTACAGTCTCCAGATGGGGGATTCCTGAAGGATGTGAATTCTCTGCAGCCGACTGCATACTCCACATTTTACGGGATTTTCTCCCTGTATTTGCTGGACAGATCTGATTTATTAGGTAAGGAATTTATTGATAAGATTTCAGGATATTTAATCAATCTAAAAACACCTGACGGAGGATTTAAAGCATCACATAAGTCTTCGAATGCGAATCTGGTCGAGACAGCTTCGGCATTATTTACATTATATTTGTTAGATCATTTAGATATTATCAATAAAGAACAAGTTGTTAATTTCATATTGAACTGCCAGTTAAACGGAGGTTTTAAAAACCACTTAAGATCCAGAGTATCTGACCTTATTTCAATTTTTTGTGCGCTCAATTCTCTAATACTTCTGGAGTCCTTAAATAAAATCTCTTCAGAAAAAGCCATACATCATATTCTTAATTTTAAAACTCCCTGGAGTGGATTCGGTAATATGGGTCCTCCTGATATTGAATATACATATTATGCTATTTATAATTTGATTTTGCTTTCACGGGAGAAGTGATGACAATTAGGGAAGTATCTATTAGGTTTTTCGGAATAATTTCTTCTGAAACGGGCCAGAAGGAAATTAAAATTTGTACGGAAGCCAAAACTATTCGCGAACTGATAGTTGAAATTTGTGATAAATATAATAATCTGAAGAAGAAGTTATTGGCTCCAGAGCCTTATGTTCTCAATAAACACGTCAGGTGCTATATAAATGGGATGGATATTCGACTCGTTAGAGAGTATGAGACCAGATTAATGAATGGAGACAAAATATTATTTTTAGTGTCATTCGCCGGGGGTTAAATATGGGTGTATTAAAATGCAGGGATTGTGGCACTCTATATCCTGAGGCATTAATAACATCATGCGATGAATGTTATGGTCCTGTCGATACATGCTTGGAAGATATTGATAGAACTGTCAAAAGCAGAATAGAGAATCGCTATCCAAGCATGTGGAGATATCTGGAGCTACTGCCAATTAATGATACAAGATTGGCGGATTTAAGGGATGGATGGACACCGTTAATAAAAGGTAGCAGGATAGGAGAAACTATTGGCATTAAAAATCTTTATTTAAAATTCGAAGGTACCAATCCGACACAATCTTATGAGGACCGTTCAGTAAGTATCTCCATAAGCAAAGCGATTGAATTTAATAACAGTGCAATAGGATGCGCTTCTACTCATTATATTGCAGATTCTGTAGCAGCGCATGCGGCGAAAACTGGAATAAGATCTTATATCTTTGTTCCTGATACCACACCTGTAGAAAAGATTTCCCATCTATTTTTGTATGGTGCAGAGGTCTTGAAGGTTTATAAACAGGAGGGAGATATAGACTGCCAATGTCATGGGAATGATCCGGCTACGTGTACATTGGTTACAAGAATAGCTGAAAGACCTGAACTGGGTATGCCAATTGTTGATTTAGATTTACGTACTTATTTCAATTCAGGTTATAAAACCTTGAGCTATGAGATAGCTGAGCAATTTGGATGGGAGGCACCTGATAACATTGTAATCCCTGAAGGATCAGGTTCTCTCACATATTTTATATATTTAGGTTTTAAGGAATTGAATGAACTGGGATTAATTGAAGATATTCCTGAGTTTTTTATAGTCCAGCCCACTGGCTGCTCCCCTATTGTAGATGCATTAAATAATAGAAAAGAAGTACCAACCCCTTTGAGAAATCCCAGGACTATATGTGAAAACCTGCGGGTTGGTGATCCTGCAGATGGGATATATGCCCTCAGGGTAATCAGAGATAATGGTTATGGCATCGCGATCGAGGATAAAGAAGGAGTTGAGTATGCCAGGCTGATTGCAAAGAGAGAGGGAATATTTCCAGATGTTAGCGGGGGACTGGCTGTTGCTGGATTAGTTGGACTCTGCCAGGCTAACAGGATAAGCCCTGCTGAACGTACAGTTGTTGTATTGCCCGCTTCTGGTATTAAAAACAGAGATAACTATCAGTTAGATACGGATCTAAAAATGCCAAGAATCTCATCAGATATCGCTGATTTAAAATTACATTTGGAAAGGAGAGGATATATTTGACAAAAAATGGAAACAATTTGGTAAAAACTGTAAAACTTGGAATAATAGGTGGTTTCCTCGGTGCAGGTAAAACCAGCACTATAATAGAAATCGGCAAGAAATTAGTAGCTGATTACAGAAAGCGTGTGGCAATAATTACAAATGATCAGGGCGATGAACTGGTGGATACCAAAATCGTTAAGGATTACGGTTTTGAAGTTGGCGAAGTTCTTGGCGGATGTTTCTGCTGTAAGTTTCCTGATTTTATGGCATCATCCGAGGAAATTCTCAAAAAAACCAATCCCGATATAATTCTTGCCGAGCCTGTCGGCAGTTGCACAGATATCCCGGCGACGCTGCATATGCCGATAAGAAAGTTTTACAGGAATACCTTTAAAATAGCACCCCATATCGTACTTGTGGACGCACAGAAGATATTAAAAATGTCTTCTGAGATGGATTTAGCATCTCCAGCCACATCTACAGGATACTTAGTCTCTCACCAGATACAGGAAGCTGAAATTCTTGCAATAAACAAAATAGATATTGTATCTCCTTCTCAAATAGATCAAATAAAAGAAATATTAAAGAAACTCAACAGCAGGGCAGAAATAATGCTGATTTCAGCCAAGAACGGTACAGGGATGGATGTGTTATCTGAGAAAATATTGAATGATGAATATAAAAACTATTATTACCCGCATGTTGATTACAAAGTCTATGGCAGTGCTGAAGCAGATATGGGGTGGTTAAATGGGGTATGGAAAGTGGATAGCAAACAGGATTTCAAAGTCAGGGAATTTATCAAGGATCTGCTGATGACAGCAGCAGCGGAAATAAAACAAAAAAACGGTGAAATAGCCCATGTAAAGCTATATTTCACGAACAAGAAAAACTTTGCAAAAGCCAGTTTTGTTTCATTTGATCAGGATGTGTGCTTCACAGGTTTAGTTCCAGATAAAGCAACAACAGGAGAACTGGCAATAAATGCCCGTGTTGCAATAGATCACAAAGAGCTAAAACAATCTATTCTGGATTCGCTGGAAGTGGTTTCCTCAAAATATGATGCCAAACTCAACACATTGAAAATAGAAAGTTTAAGTCCTCCGCAGCCAGAGCCATATCATCGGATTTTGAGATGACTATGTTCAAGGAAAGCATGGCTGAATTTATCGGCACATTTGCTCTTGTGTTTGCTGGAACCGGAGCTATAGTTGACGATTCATTAACAGGACAACTGGGACATATTGGAGTTGCCATGTCATTTGGACTGGTAGTAGGGGTTCTTGTATGTTCTTTAGGACATATATCGAAGGCACATTTTAACCCGGCGGTGACAATTGGATTTTTTTCAATAAGTAAAATGGAGAAAAATCTGGTTCTTCCATATATTATTGCTCAAATAGGAGGCGCAATTTTTGCCAGTGCATTAATTTATATAATATTTGGTAATAGCGGAAATCTTGGCGTTACAATGCCCAGCGGACCATGGACGCAGTCATTTATATTAGAAATAATAATGACTTTCTTTTTGATGCTGGTAATAATCTCTGTTGCCACTGACGCCAGAGTTAAACCAGAGGTTTCGGGTATTGCAATAGGCGGAACCGTAGCATTGGATGCTCTTTTCGGAGGACCTATTTCTGGAGCATCGATGAATCCTGCCAGGTCTTTAGGACCAGCAATAATTGGTAGAATATTTGAGCATCAATGGATATATTTAGTAGCTCCGGTTATTGGCTCGCTAATTGCGGTCGAGACTTATGAATTTATAAGAAAATAATATAAAAAGAAGTGATTAAGAATGTCCAGCCACACATGCAAATGCCCGGATAATAAGATATTATCTTCTCTACTTATCTTCCTGCCATTTATTATTCTGTTATATGCCCTGATAGATCAAATATATTGGTTCTTGCTTTTTTTAGTAATAGCTACTGGCTATCTTGTACCTCATCTGTATCTTGATTCAAGATGTTCAAATACGAATTGCAGCATGCATATAATAGGTACGAAATTGTTTGGGAAAATGCCTCACACTTTGGGAGAAAAATTTGTTAAGTTCATGGGTTTGATACTGTTCCCTATGCTTCTTCTCGGATTATGGGTATTGTGGGATAGAAAAATATGGGCCACGTTGTTTCTTTTAAGTAGCATAGGACAATTTACAACTTCGTATTTTGCCAGATGTCCAAATTGCCCGAATAAGAGAGTCTGGTGTCCTTTTTATCAGAAGCGAGTCCCACAAATTCATGAACAACTGCAATTGCTGAATATCGAGATAAAGGAGAAATGAATGCAGTTATGGATTCATACAAAATAGTGCTTACTGCTGACCGCACTTTGATGGGATATTATAAGACTGTGCTTGAAGGAGCATTTACGACAATTCTCCCGAATAAAATACCTGGATACATATATTATCCTTTACTGTCGCCTCCAATTAAAAGTAAAAACAATAAGGTCATTTATGCCCCAACTGGTTTAAGAATGATAGAAGCTGCCCTCTTAAATAATGGGTTTGACGAAAAAGATATAATAATCACGAATCCACAAAATCTTGATAATGTTATCGGAGACAGAACCAGAATATTAGCAATATCAAGCGGAGATCCGCTTGGGAAGGCTGCAACCGCGTCGTCGATGCGTGAGATATTCGGCGGGATTTCACACACGCATTTAAGTTTTAATAGAATTTTTTTAAATAAATCACTGCGCTCATTTAAGCCAAGTATTTGTGTAGGGGGTCCTGGTGCATGGCAGATGGAACAGTTCCCGGAATATCTTGATAAATACAATATTAAAAATCTTGTTGTAGGTCCAGGTGAAAAAGTTGTTCCGAATATATTTAGATGTATTCTTGATGGAAAAGCTGTTCCCAGAATTGTACACGGGAAGTTTGATGATGATGTTCAACCTTTTGTGAAACCTTCCCTTATGGGAGTCGTCGAAATATCGAGAGGATGTGGAAGAGGCTGTTCTTTTTGCACGCTAAGATCCGTGCCATTGATACATTTCCCAAAAGATAAAATATTAAAGGAAATCAAAATTAATTCAAGGAATGGACAGAAGAGTATATCTCTTGCAGCAGAGGATTTTTTGAGATATGGAGCAAAAGGATTAAATGTAAATGCTGAAAAAGTAGTAGATCTTTTCAAGTCAATTTCTCAATTGGATATCAACCGTATCGAAGTAAATCATACATCAACGACCTTCCTGTCGCAGGTTTCCACAGATTATCTTGAGAATTTAAATAATATTATGATGATTTATAAAAAATCTGAATGGAGTTGGGCAAATATAGGCATTGAAACATTGAGTCCCAATTTGCTGGAAACTCATATAAAAGGAAAGATCAGACCATTCACCCCAGTTTCGTGGGCTGAAGCCACAATAGAAACAATGGGCAAAATGAATGATTCTCACTGGTTCCCCTTTGGCAGTATTATTGTAGGTCTTCCAGGCGAATCTGAAAAAGATACATCGTACAATCTTGAGTTTATTAAGAATATCAAGGATATCAGGGGGATTGTGGTCCCAATTCTTTTTGCATCCACGTCGCCTGATGAAGCATCGTGCACACTCAATTCAATGAGTTCAAGCCAGATCGAATTTTTTGAAGCATGCTGGGATCATAACTTCAAATATTATGAGCAATTCCTCATGTCTTATTTTAAGAGTGCTGGAGTGGACACGATGACATTAGTGCGATTTCTGATAGGTCTTAAAGGCTTTAGATTTTATTTAAAATATCTGGTTAAAAACTTAAAAGCAAAAAATGAGATATAGTCTCATGAGTTTCTGCATAAATACGTGATAAAACCGCCATTATGTATTTTTTCAAAACAAAAAAATTTAGACATGGTTGTTTCGATGTTTTCTTCTGTATATTGTTGTTGAATATTAACTGGCATAAAAGTATTGATTAATGTTTTGATTATAATGTTATCAGCATCAACAATTACAAATATGAATATACCATGTTTATGCAGTACTTTGTGCAATTTTTTACACAGCATCTCAAGATTAATTACGACAGGAATTAAGGGCGAAATATTACTTATTATGATTGCATAGTCGATATTTTCAAGATTATCAATACCATCCTGCGTTATGATATTGACGCCTTCAGGTATATCCTCGATGTTCATTCTGGGTATGACATATAATTTACCTGATTCACCTACACTTCCAAGTAAAATCTTATACATTTCAACAGTATCTATACAGGAGTAAATTATGTTTGAACCATTGTGTATATTAAGGTATTTCTTATACCATTCAACTGAATATCTGGCGATATCTTCATTTATTCGATGTATAATCGAATCAAAAAACGTTCTTTCAGAGAGTGCAAGTTGTTCCAACCCCTTCTCAGTCAGATAGTATATTTTTCTTTTGGCTGCTGAACCTTTTTTTTCTGTGAAATCTATTAACTTCATTTTCAGCAGGGTATTTAGTGCAGGATATATAGTACCAGGACTCAAAGAATCCCCTGTCACTTTCAGCTTTTTCATTAACTCATATCCATGAGTAGGACTGTTTTTTAACGTAAAGAGAATTCTTATCTGAAGCCATCCAAGTTTTGTTAGCATATTAATCTCCAATATATCGGTTTCGATACTTTACAGTATATTAATATATCGGTTTTTCGTAAGTATGATGCGATGTCTACAGACCGCACATTTCAAAATACTTTACTAAACATTAAATACACCTCAATAATTCTTACCTTAACTCTGTTGATTGTATCTACCGCAGGTGCTTCTGATTTCGTTATAAAAGAAGATTCTTCTAATAAGGACAGTCCGATGTTTGGATTTTCAAAAATTTATGTGGATGGATTCGGTGTAAATTCCAATGGTTTCAAGTTAATGTTAAGGAATTATGAAAGGCATCCAGAAACCAGTTACCAACCTCTTCTTGCTGACATAGAATATGTTTTGATTGCAGAGGGGGGACAGGTTGTTTATTCTAAGAAGGTTGAACAGATTCCATTATCTCCTGGACTAGAAGG
>JAWOKW010000179.1:0-3425 GCA_033854095.1 Candidatus Methanoperedens sp.
GAACTCGAATTTTACAGATGAGAAAAACGAATCCTTGACCACAGAAGATAACATTTTTATTCCTGTACTTTATGGAAATGCTGATTCAGTCTCATCGATGGAAGTTGAGACATTTAATCTCTTTCCGGTTTCGGAAGTGAAATATAATCAATCGACATTTTATAATATGAATGTAACCATCGAAACACATTACCCTGATGTGTGGAAAAGTTTATCCAGTGCATCCAGACCTAACGGTTCTGATTTCAACATTTATAATACATCAAACGCAACAAAATGTCAGCCAGAAATAGATACAAAATACGGCTGCATTAAAATAACGAACATCACAGGATTTAATATAAAACAGCTCAAACTGCCGGAAAATAAAACAGGGAATCTTTTCCTGAATAAGATGGATGTGGGCATGATTACTATAGATAACCTGGGTTTTGGCAGAGGAGCAACAGGACCTGCAGGGCAGGATATGTGGGCAAAGAGGCAGGGAAGGTTCGACATACCGAAGAGCAGCGGTTTTTCACCTAAAATATTCAGAATACAGAATATTACAGTGGATAATAATTCTAATAATTCTGATTTAAAACTCAATGTGACGGATCTTAATAAGTCGTGGGTAGTTTGGCTAAAATTTACAACGAATAATACTGGTGTCATTACGAACGTATCGTATACTCCAACTATTTTATCTTCGTGTAGTACTGCTGAGCCATCAAATATAGCAATAAATCTGACTTCATGCTACATGAACGCAGGTATCACCACCCCCAATGTACTGCTTATTGAACAAATAGACCAGGACATCCTCCACGTCAACTTCCTCATAAATTGATGCTCTCCATACCTTTATATTCTCATCAGCCGATATAATCCCCATCATGCGCCAATCAAAACTCACACGGAAAACGAATGAGACTGATATCGAAGTGAAAATATCACTGGAGGGTTCAGGGAAGACCGACATCAGCACAGGTATCCCTTTCTTTGACCACATGCTGAATTCCTTTGCAAGACACGGCTCATTTGACCTTGTGCTGAAAGCAAGCGGAGACCTTGCTGTGGATGACCATCATACGATAGAAGATGTGGGCATAACACTTGGAAGCGCGATCCAGAAAGCGCTCGGAGATAAAAAGGGCATCGAGAGATTCGCAGATGTTCGCTTGCCCATGGACGAGGCGCTTGCGGAAGTGGCAATAGATATAAGCGGACGAGCTTTTTTAGCTTTTGATGCAGTGTTCGCGGATCAGAAAATAGGGGGTTTTAATCCTCAGAACACACGGCATTTTTTTGAATCACTTGTCAGCAATGCAGGAATCAATGCTCACCTGCACGTTACAGGCAAGAATGACCATCACAAGATAGAAGCGCTCTTCAAGGCGTTCGGCGTCGCGTTAAAGAGAGCTTTCAAGATAAGTGGCTTGGATGTGCCGAGCACAAAGGGTGTTCTGTAGATACGCTTATAAATACTACTAATCATAATGATACTATTTAGTAGTATTATGAAGATATGAGATTTTATAATCGGGAATATGAATTAAGCGAATTAGAACGTGTGCTGGGCTTATGCCGCAGGTCAGTGCATTTTACAATCATTTCAGGAAGAAGGAGAGTTGGAAAAACTGAGCTTGTTAAGAAATTTTGTTCAGGTAAGGAGCACCTCTATTTTTTTATAGGCAGGAAAAAACTCCCTCTTCTTATTGAGGAGCTTTCATCGATCGCAAAGGCAAAAATCACCCCTTTTCCCACGATAACAAAATTTGACGAATGGCTGGAATTTCTGCTGAATAATTTGGATAATGGAACAATTATTTTTTTTGATGAATTTCAAAACTTCAAGTATGTTGACGAAAGCATTTTCTCTGACTTCCAGAAGGTTTTTGATAAATACAGGACAAAACTAAAAATTCACGTAATTATCGCAGGGTCGCACATAACACTGATGAATAAAATATTTTCAGACAGTAAAGAGCCTCTTTTTGGAAGAGCCACAGAAAAATATGTGCTTAAGCCGCTGCCGTTCAAAGAGGTATCCAGAATGCTGTCTGAAATAAAAGTAATTGATATTGAAGAGCAGATAAGATGGTATACTGTGTTCGGAGGCATGCCCAAGTATTATGTAATCGCTGAAGAACAGGGTCTGGAAGGAAAGGAGATATTCTCTGCCTTAAAGACTCTTCTTTTCAGGGATTTTGCTCCACTAAAAGAAGAGGCAAAAAGCGTTCTTGTAGAAGAGTTTGGAAGCGAGCATCCTTCGTATTTCTCTATATTAGAAGCAGTTTCGCTGGGAAATTCAGAAATGACCACAATTGCGAATAAATCCGGAATAAGCATAAAAAGCATAAGCAAATATTTAGGGCTGCTTGTAAAGGATTTTGGTTATCTGGATTATGAGACCCCGATAACTGAAGAGAAGCCATGGAAAAGCAAGAAGGGAAGATATTTTTTAAGCGATAACTTCTTCAGATTCTGGTTTCGGTACATATACAGGAACAGAAGCGATTATGAGATCGGAAATTATGAAATAGTTATCAACAAGGTAGAACAGGACTTCGATTCCATAGTGGGAAAAGAATTTGAGAAAGTATCTAAAGAATTTTTGATAAAAATGAGCAGACAAAATAAATTACAACTGAACTTCTCAAAAATCGGGAAGTGGTGGCATAAAGACAAAGAGATCGATCTGGTGGCGATGAATGAGATCACTGAAGATATTTTCTTTTTTGAATGTAAATGGAAAGAATTGAAAGAAGCAGCCGCGCGGAAAATACTGGATGACCTGAAAATAAAATCAAAGTCGGTTAACTGGCGCCTTGATACCAGAAAAGAATATTTTGGGTTAATTGCAGGGCAGATTGAGAACAAAAATAAACTTAAAGCAAATGGCTATCTGGTATTTGATCTTGCTGATTTCAAAATTGAATCTTGACAATCTTTATATTGTTTTGATACTCTATTATGCTGGTGAATAATACGAACAGCATAATTCTTGATATTTTTAAAGAAGCGATTTCGATTGAGATATACGGCAGGGAATACTATTCCATATTCAGCGAGCTTGTTGAGGATGATAACGCAAAGTCGATCTTCAGGGGACTTTCCAGGGATGAGGGAGATCACAGGGAACTCCTTGAGAAAGAATATAGGAAAATATCAGGGAAGCCTGTTGATATTAAACTGCTGGATGAAGAGAACAGGGAAAAGGCAAGGCATGTTTTTCCTGAACCTCTTGCTGAGATGGACATAACAGAAACAAAGGACGTACTGAAGCTCGGAATCAGAACTGAAGAGCGCTCTATTGAATTATATTCAAAGAGCGCACAAAAAACTGAGATTAAATCAAGCAAAGAATTGTTTTTGAAACTTATGGATTTTGAGAAAGGTCATAAGAAGACGCTTGAAGATGCGTTATATTATCTTGAGCAGGA
>JAWOKW010000180.1:0-4137 GCA_033854095.1 Candidatus Methanoperedens sp.
AATTCCGCAACCCTGAAACATTACCAGCAGCTTTTCTCTCGCTTCTTAAGTCCACTGCCATGCTGCCAGGACATCCGTGATGCACAATCTGGACTTTTGGCGTTAAATGTTGTTTCACTGCGTTCTCATCAAACTCAGCAGCATCTCTTTCGGTCACAGTGATGGCATCCTGTGGGCAGCGTCCAAGACAGGCTCCAAGACCATCGCAGAACCGCTCGTCAATAAGTTTTGCCTTCCCATCTATAAGCTTTATTGCTCCTTCAGCACAATTGGGTATGCACAGCCCGCAGCCGTTACATTTTTCTTCATCTATGGATACGATTTTTCTTATCATGGTATGCTTATATCTATTTTATAATTTATAAGCTTATTGGTTGTAATATATCGTTAAATTATGAAATTGAATTTTAAGTTATAGATAAACTATTTATATACCTCTGAGAATGTAGTTATCATGCGAGAATTTCTTGACCTTGATAAAAGGGACAGGGAGCTTTTATCCCTGCTTGAGCAGAACCCTGAGATGTCCCAGAATGATATAGCAGAAAAACTCAAAATATCTCAGCCTTCAGTGAGCGCAAGAGTGCATAAACTCAAACAAAAAGGAGCATTAGCGCATGTTGTCGGCATGAACCTGAAAAAAGTGAATCTTTATGTGGCAAAGGTGGATGTGATAGCAAGCAACACGTCATCTGTGCTTGATATATTCAAGAACTGCCCTTATTTCCTGAATGGGTTCATTGTCTCAGGAAGACATAATCTGTGCCTTTTTTTCGTGGGCGAGGACATTGCCACCCTTGAAGCAATAGTGGATGGACACCTGCGAAGCAATCCTGTGGTCAAAAGCGCAGAAGTTAGCATCGTGATCACCCCGATGAAAGACCTTGTCCTGCCTCTCAGGATGAATTTTGATTTCAGCACCACGCCGCCATGCGGCAACGGATGCAACTGCAAGGAGTGTGCACACCATATCTCAAACAGGTGCCTTGGCTGCCCTGTGACGAACAGCTATAACGGAAAGATATGGAAATGAGCATCACGGCAGGTTCCCTTCCCCGCTCAATTCATGCTGCCTCTCGATATTCATCTGGATGAGTATATCAAAAATCTTCTTTACAGCATCTCCATCCAGCCCGCATTCTGTTGCAGCGTTCGCAACCCTGTCAAGCACAACTTTGTTCTGATCAACATCATTGATGGCTTTGCCTTCAGATTTCTTTGCCTCAAGCACATCCTTTGCCAGAGCTGTTCTCTGCTCGATGAGGTGGAGTATTTGATTATCAAGCTTCTCGATCTTTTCCCTGACCTGTTTTAGCGGCATATTTTTCCACCGCTATTATTTACCTTCGTCCTTATCACTTTTCCGCCCATCCTGCTCCACACAGGTTCAAGTCGGTCAATCGCTTCCGCGCTCCCAAGCGCAGTATAAGCAGGTCCTGTGCCTGACAGGCTCACGCCTCTGATGCCCACTTCAAGCGCCGCCATCATGGGCTCTGTACTGAACCCGAGCGTAGCCTGCACACCTATTTTTACAGCCTCGATGGGCGGAAGCGTCTCTCCAAGTACATCAAGCGCTGCAAGCACAGCCGCATTTGCGGCTGCACTTGAGCTTTTAAGCCCGCTCGCTATTGGTATCTCGCTCTTTGTCGAGACTTTTGCTCTTCAGGTCGATTCCAAAGGCTGCGCCTTTCCATGTGGCGTTTCCAATTAAATAATTCTATTTTCGACAATTGGTAGTTTTCTAATACGAATTTCTGTATCCTCGATAATAACAATCGCCCCATCCACAAGTTCTTCTTTAATGCTTGAAAGATTGGATGAAAGAAGCGAATTAACATGCTCAGGGGAAGGATCGTATAATCGAAAAATAACCACCGAGGGTTTACTGGATTGAGTAAATGCCAGTATAGTTCCAAAATCCAAATCCGCACTCAATATAGTCATATCATTCTTTTCAGCATAATCAAAGATGTCTTTATCTTTTGATTTTGCCATTCCAAGTTCGCTTACTCTAATTGCTTCATACCCCATATTTTTTAAAAACTTAACCGTTTTTGGGGACAATGGCATGTCCACAAGAAACTTCATGCCGTCACCGGAATTGTTCTCTCTGTGGTTGCCCATGAAGCAAAACTCAAAGCCTGTCTTATATCTTCATCTTCTAACTCAGGGTAGTCTTCTAAGATTTGCAGGATTGTTTTGCCTCTTGCAAGAAGTCTTAAGATAAGGGGAACAGGAATCCTCAAACCTCTTATACAGGGCTGACCAGACATAACCTCAGGATTTATGGTGATTCTATCGAGACTCATATCTTATTATACGCTTTACTATATATGATAAGGGTTTTTATGCCTTTCGGGAATACGAGGGTTCTCTCGCCTTCGGCTTTCTTTGCCTCAAGCACATCCGCTATTATTTACCTTCGTCCTTATCACTTTTCCGCCCATCCTGCGCCACACAGGTTCAAGTCGGTCAAGCACTTCCGTACTTCCAAGCGCAGTATATGAAGGTCCTGTGCCCGACAGGCTCACGCCTCTGATACCCACTTCAAGCGCTGCCATCATCGGCTCTGTACTGAACCCGAGCGCAGCACAGTACAGGAAGCCGTTCAGGGTCATGGCTTTCTCATAATTACCAGCGAACGCTTCTTCATACGCTATCTCAATCCAGGGGGCGATAAGCCTTGAATGCGCCACGTTCGTGGTAGAACTGAAGATCTTTTTTTCAGGCGCGAGGATAAGCACTTCTGAATCACGCTCAACCCTTTTGATAAGCTCCTTTTTCTTATTATCAGTTATTACGAACCCGCCGAGCATTGAGGCGCACGCATCATCAAATGCGCCTGTAACTGTAACACCAGAATCAAGCGCAGCCTGCACACCTATTTTTACAGCCTCGAGGGGCGGAAGCGTCTCTCCAAGTGCGTCAAGCGCTGCAAGCACAGCCGCATTTGCTGCAGCGCTTGAGCTTTTAAGACCGCTCGCTATTGGTATCTCACTCTTTGTCGAGACTTTCGCCCCGCAATCTCTGCCAAAGCGCAAAAGCACAAGCTCAACGCAGCGCTCGATGAGTCTTGTATCCCCACCGCCTTCTATGTATCCCTGGATATTTCTTGAATCTGTCAGCGTTACTTCAGCCTCTGTTTTCAGGTCGATTCCAAAGGCTGCGCCTTTCCATGTGGCGATTGCATTGATGATTGTGCCTGCACCGCGGGCGCAGGCGTAGCCAGAGGGGGTCATATTATTTATTCAGATGTTTTCCAATTAAATAATTCTATTCTTATTGCTGGAATCCAGCCAGTTTTTGAGTAAATAAAGTTCTGAAGTTCATTTTATGTCTTTCATCATGGGTTTTACCTACTCTGACATTAACCCACGTTAAATATGCTTTCAGATATTTTTCAACAGCCTGCTGGCAATGAAACGAGATCACATCCAATGGTGCGTCTTCCACTGCAAATAGGTACTTAACTGCCTTAAGGTCATTATCCGCTTTTCCAATCCCTCGTAAAACTATATCCTCTTTCATGTCTCGATCCCTTCTAAATAGACTTCGTTGGAGATTGTATTTGCGATGGTTTTTTCCTCTTCAAACGATTCGGTATCTTTTAAAACTATATCGAATGAAATAAAAGGATAAAACTCATGCAGCTTTTTATAAATATCAAACCACAGTTCTTTTTTTGCTCTCGCATCCAGAGGTTTCTTCAGGACTATCAGGAAATCCCAGTCGCTCTCTTCTCTGAAATCGCCCCTTGCCCTACTGCCGAATAAAAGAATTTTGGAGTATTTGATGTCCAATTTAGTCAATATGCTTTTTAGTTTCTCTAAAATCTCCTGTTTGCTGCTCATTTCTTCATTACCTTCGCCCCTTCTCTATTTTAGACAACTTGTATCTTGGTTGATTCAAATGGAAAAGGCTTGTTATTATATCATAAATATCTAAATCCATCGGTGTTCGGTTAAGAGATGAATCATGATGAATGGCACAGATTTATAGGACATATTAAAAAGTATTTGGATGACAAAACCAGCAACATGTATTTACTTAGTAGTTTAATTAAGAATATGTGGAAAGCTGTTTTTGTCCAAGAATATAAGCAATACGCCAACAAAATTCCTTAACCGAACACCCATG
>JAWOKW010000181.1:0-4090 GCA_033854095.1 Candidatus Methanoperedens sp.
TGTCCCCAAAAATAATACGCATTGGCTTCAGGATTACACCGCCACCGAATTTTGTTTTAACTTCTCCGGCTACCAGCAATCCCTTATCGATATTGTGATGCATGATAGCACCGAACCTTCTCATATATTCCTTGCAGAGTTCAACTGAGACCTGGTTCATTATGGAATCGCAGATATAATCTGGATGTCCTGTGCCCTTGCGCTCAACGACCTCGACACTGCGCTCTGTTATCGGGGTTGCGCCAAGTTCTTCTATTTCGATATTCCGCATAATCACCGCTTCAGCTTCAGATATTTCTCGGTCAGCTCCCCATAGTTCTTTAAGGTGTTTTTTATAAGTTCGATATCCTCATCTGTTGTTGTCCTGACCTGCTTGCAAGGTATCCCAAAGACCACGCTGTTTGGCGGGATTTTGTGGTCAGGAGGAACTAATGCTCCTGCTCCCACAATGGCAGACTCCCCTATTTCTACCCTGTGCAGTATCGTGGAATTTATACCAATGAGTGCATTATTTTTTACTATGCTTCCGTGCATGACGCTTCCATGTCCTATGATGACATTATCTCCGATCTCGATATTAGACTCATCCGAATGTATTACAACGTTGTCCTGGATATTGCAGCCTTTACCAATGCTTATTTTTCCTCTATCACCCCGTACTACCGAGTTAAACCAGACGCTTGACTTCTCTCCAATGGATACGTCTCCAATGATGCACGCGGTTTCTGCTATGAAAGCATCTTTTGCTATGGATGGTTTCTTATTGCCAAATTGGTATAACATATTTACTTCTCCTTTTGATCTCCCTTCATAATAATGATGTGTTCACATAAATAGGTTATTTTAAGATATTTTTTTGTATAACCTGCACATATTTAGATAGTCATGTCAAGAATAGAAATAAAAGAAGGTATGGAAATAGAGCTTCACAATATCAAAATCCAGTTCCCTGTTAAGAATGCACATCCTGTTGAAACATACGGAACTATTTATGAATTCAAATCTAAAAGGCTGGGATATATCCCTGATACTGAATATTTTCCCGAACTCGCAGATGCCTACAGGGGTGTTGATTTCCTGATACTCAACGTGGTAAGGATGAAAACAAACAAAAGATTCCGCCATTTAAATATAGATGACCTCACCCCAGCTCCAGGCAAAGCTCATTTCAAAAAAAACAGGCGTGAAAGTTATTGCGGCGCATGACGGGCTGAGTGTAGATTTTGATGAAAGAGAAAGCCTTAAGCAGTGGATTTAAAGCTTGCTCCTGACAGCTTCTACTTTTTCTGCCATTCCTTTCGGATTGTCCCTTCTATCGTCTATTGTGATATGCGTGACCACCCTGTTTACGCCTTTTTTAGCAAGCGCTTCATGGGCTGACCTTGTTGCGCGGAAGATATCATCAAGCGAAGCTGCTTCAAGTACAGTGCCCATCGGGTTCAACTGGTATTTGACGCCCGACTTTTCAATAGCTTTTACTGCTTCAGAGATATGCGCGCTCATGCTTGTACTTCCTGTCCCAAGAGCAACAATCTCAAGCTGTGCGGTAATAATTGGTTTCATAGCTCGCCTCCTAAAACTAATTATATAGTATGAGTAACATATAAACTCCCATAAAAGTATGATATATCTGGAGGCATAAATAGTTATGCATGTGAGTCATAATTGAATAGCATGTCAAATGCAAATGAAATCATTGAACTGTTAAAAAAGAATTATCCTGATGTAAAGATTGCGCTTGATTACTCGACTCCTTTAGAACTGTTGATTGCTACCATCCTCTCTGCGCAGTGCACAGATAAGCAGGTGAATGAGGTTACGAGAATTCTTTTCAAAAAGTACAGGGCAATAGAGGACTATATAAAAACCCCGCAGGAAGAACTTGAACAAGATATATATTCTACGGGTTTTTACAGGAACAAGGCAAAAAACATCAAGGCGCTCTGCGAAATTCTCGCCGCACATTTTGATTCAAATGTCCCGCAGACAATGCAGGAACTCATCAAACTGCCAGGCGTGGCGAGAAAGACAGCTAATATCGTATTATCAAGAGCTTTTGGAAAAAACGAGGGGATTGCGGTCGATACGCATGTAAAAAGGGTCTCTTTCAGGCTTGGATTGACAGCTAATACCAGCCCTGATAAGATCGAAAAGGACCTGATGAATATCGTCCCACAGAATGAATGGGATGTTTTCTCACTGAGACTGATACGGCATGGAAGAAATATTTGCACTGCAAAAAAACCAAAATGTGACGTTTGTTTTTTGAATAAGCTCTGTCCGAGCGCATTTACTTTCGGGTGAGACATGTCCCCTTCGGTTTTCGTGGTGCATGAGCATGACGCCACGCATCTTCATTATGACCTGCGCCTTGAGATAGGCGGCGTCCTGAGGTCATGGGCAGTCCCAAAGCAGCCACCTGAAAAAGAAGGAGTCAGGCGTCTTGCTGTCCAGACAGAAGACCATCCTCTTGGATATGCAGATTTTGAGGGCAGTATCCCTGAAGGGCTGTACGGCGCCGGGAATGTACGCATATGGGATAAAGGTGAGTTCATACTTGAGGAAGAAAAAGATGACCGTCTGCTCTTTGAACTTAAGGGCAAAAAGTTAGCCGGGAAGTACGCCCTGATAAAGACGATGTTAAGAGGGAAAGAGTCGTGGCTTTTATTTAAAAGGAAAATGTGATGTTAACAGCACCCAGTACAACTGATGAAATAGAAGAAATAGCTCAAAGGATTATGACCGAGCTTGAAACGGCAAGTTCCAGGGATTTGTCAAATAATAGTTATGCTAAAACAATATTACAATTATCAGATATTCATTATACAAAGGGGATATTACAGGAGATAGAAAGTATTTCATCTGGAACTGAATGTGTTATCGAAAAAAGAGCAGTGATAAAGGTATTATTGTTTTCTATGTGGTTGCAAAGACTCTATTTTATCATAAGATCGTTCCTCATGGGACTCATAAGTATGGCTATTACGTTCGGTTTCGTATGGTATTTTGGTACAATAGGTGTTACTCTGGCGATTATCATGGGCATGATTGTATTTGTATCTGCGCTGGCTATAAGCAGATTATTTGATGTGCAAATAATCAAAGCTACAAAAAGTATTATCAGGCATTTAGATAGCCATAGAACTGTCAGGGATTTTATCATGAATCACTTTTAAGAGAAAATCTTCGAAGAATTTATTTACGATTGCGTTATGTTCAAATGAATATAAGGCGGTAAATTTATGAAAAACATATTATCAATTATATTATTAGTTTCGATCCTAATATCATCATTTTCTGGATGCATCCAGCAGAAAATGCGTCTGGCTACCACGACTTCTACCTGCGATACAGGATTGCTTGATGTGTTTAACAAAAAATTCGAGGAAGAAAATAATGTGGAAATATCCACTATATGTGAGGGGACAGGAAAAGCAATAGCAACAGGCGAACTAGGGGCTGCTGACGTGGTTATGGTACATGCGGTACAGTCCGAATTGAAGGCTGTAGCCAACTGGAGTTTCATCAACCGAACCTATATGATGTACAATTATTTCGTAATCATAGGACCTGAGAGCGACCCAGCCGGGATAAAAAATGCTACCAATGCTACAGATGCCTTCAGAAAAATCGCCGCAAAACAGGCTCCCTTTATTTCCCGCGGTGACGAGTCAGGCACTCACATAATGGAAAAATCAATCTGGAAAGCCGCCAATATCACACCTGCAGGAACATGGTACCAATCAGTGGGAAAAGGCATGGGAGATACTATTACGACCGCTGATATCAAAAGCGGCTATACTCTTTCAGATAGAGGAACATATCTTGCCATGAAGGATAAGATAAACTTAAGAATACTTTTCGAATCTGATCAGAAGTATCTTTTTAACCCATATCACGTCATGGCTGTAAACCCTGCGAAGTTCCCGAACGTGAAATACGATCTTGCCATGAAGTATATTAGCTACGTGATATCTCCGAAGGGACAGGATATCATAAGGAATTATGGCAAGGACAAATATGGAGAAGCACTTTTCGTGCCTGAAGAAGATGCTGGGAACGTGACCAGTCCATGAAAACGTTACTATTT
>JAWOKW010000182.1:0-12935 GCA_033854095.1 Candidatus Methanoperedens sp.
GAGCCAGCTAACACTGTGCATGTACACGGGCGATGAAAGAATGAAGCCGTCCGCCGCCAGCAGTTTTTGTTCTATCGCGGCGCGATCATCCTTGAGCGGGCATTTGTCCTCACCCTTTGCCATGCAAATATAGCAGCCGATGCACTGCTTGAGGTTCACATCTTTTAGGAAGAGGTATTCGAATTCCACATTGCCCATCGCTATCATCTTGTCTTCGATCATTTTCACGATCTTATGGCCGAAGCCCTTTCCCTTTGGGCTTCCCATTATAGCTATTATTTTCATGATTCTGCCTCCTGATAGTCGGTCAGCACATATATGCCCGAATTATTTATTACCATTGGATTTTGCTGATTATCCCGCTATAAAACTTGCACCACTCATCAAACTCGAAACCAGAGTTCCAGGGCATACCTGCCCTAAATTCCCTGACTATATCAAAATACTTCTGTGAAAACCAAGGGGCTTTGAAATCAAACTAGTCAAAGTCGCCCCACTCAGCAAGTGTATTAAGTGGTTTTAGGCCATATTTAAGTGATGCATCATACAGTGATGTGTGTGGATATGGTGTGAAAAACGAGAGCAGTATATCCATGTGCTCAAGCCTGTCCTGCTCTCCGTATGCGCGTATCATCTTATGGATTTCATCGAACGTGGTTCTGACCTCTTCTTTGGTATCCACACCTGGAATTCCGACCATGAATGATCCACGCAGGTCAATATCATGCTTTATGCACTTATCAGTGCATATCTTGATCTGGCTAACCTTTGAACCTTTGCTCATTGCATCCAGTGCATCCTGAAATCCACTTTCAATACCAATGAAAATCTCATGTATACCTGCCCTGCGGATAAATGCCCAGATGTTATCATCCAGACGTGAAAGATGCTCCATCCTGCCGTTCACACTCGTCAATCTGATGCCCAGATCCTTATCAATCAAAAGCTTGCATAACTCTTTCACGCGCCTGATATTCAGGAAGAAATCACTATCACGTATCATGAACGTATCAATATTGTAGGTCTTTGCCAGATATTCGAGTTCTGAGACCACTTTTTGCGGCTCCAATCCTGACCAGTGCCTGCTGCAAAAAAGCGGTTCTGAGCAGAAATCACACCCTGATGCACAGCCCTGACTGGTATAATAATCAAGGCAGCGGGTGCCGAACTTATAACCTTTGATATGGTGTTCAATATCTATCATATCGTAAGGAACAGAAGGAAAAACATTAAGATTTTCAAATTTACGATCAGGATTGTTTATGAGATTCTCACTATCTTTATAGGAAACGCCTTGAATACCTTTAAGGGAGTGGTTATCGCGAAGCCTTTCCACAACATCCTTGAAAGTTAGTTCGCCCTGTCCCCTAATAACAATGTCAATATATGGGTTTTTGAGTGTCTGTATGGGTTCTGTTGAAGGATGATACCCTCCCCATATGATGGGCACATCTGGATAGCGCTCCTTAACAGCAGCCGAAACATCTATTCCATCACGAATCTGGTAGCATGTCATGCTGCTGACCGCCAGGCAGAGGGCATTTTCACACGCAGCGAGAATATGCTCTTTATAATTGCTATCAACTACAGCATTGATAATTTTAACATTGAAATCATCCTTAACCATTCTTGCAATGGCAAGAAGAGACAGCGGCACATTGACAAGAGGAACCTGAAGGGATGTGGTTTTCTTATTTTGAATCGCTACTGGATGCTTCACAGGCATCGGGTTGAACAAAACGATATTGTTTTTATCTATACTGTGGAACATCTTCAACTCATGCATATCATTCTTCTTGCTTCATGAATCTTTGGATTTTCTCGCAGAGTGCTTATTTCTGTCCTCAGCAAGTAGTTCACCTTTTCTTGGATTGGATGGGCTCGCGGTTCGAAGATTTTATGCCTATTGACATAATTGTGGGATTTATGCCAGAATACAAAATCAGGATACTTGATATGCAAAAGGATGAGAGACCAAGGGAAAGACTGATTAAAAATGGTGCGGCGGCATTAAGCGATTCTGAACTTCTGGCTGTGATTCTGAGGACAGGTTCAAGAAAAGAAAACGTGATAAACTTAGCTCAGAGAATATTATCAGAGTACAATCTGAAGCAGCTTTCGCAGATAAACCTTACGCAATTGATGAAGATACACGGCATCAAGGAAAGTAAAGCTGCTCAGATTGCAGCATGTTTTGAGATATCAAGGCGGCTTGAATCGTTTAGAGAGGATGCCAGACCCAAGATCAGCTCGCCTGAGGATGTCTACAGGCGAATCTACCCAAAAATGAGGGATTGTAAAAAAGAAAATTTTATTGAACTCTGTCTTGATACCAAAAATCAGATACTTAAAGAAGAGACAATCTCTATCGGCTCTCTCAATGCCAGCGTCGTGCATCCAAGAGAAGTATTCAAGACCGCTCTATCAGAATCAGCAGCGCATATAATAGTGGCTCATAATCATCCCTCAGGAGACCCCACGCCAAGCAGAGAGGATATCGAGATAACAAAAAAACTGGTAGAAACAGGAAAAATAATAGGGATCGATGTGCTTGACCATGTCATAATTGGTGATGGGCGGCATTTTAGCATGAAAGAGGCTGGGCACATTTGAGCAGGTCAGCGCTAATACTCGCAGGCGGCATGGGCAGCAGAATGGGTTACAAAGAGAAAGCCCTCATAGACATCAATGGTAAACCTCTGATAGCTCTTGTTATTGAAAGCCTGAAGAAAGTAGCTGGCAACATAATCATTTCTGTGCGCGATCAAGAGCAGGAAGAGCTTTTGAAAGCTGTATTTCCGGATTTAAAGTTCGCATATGATGTTCATAAAAAAACAGGTCCGCTTGCAGGCATACTTTCAGGGCTTTCAGCCTGCGAGGACGAATGTTGTTTTATCGCTGCGTGCGATATGCCGTTCATAAATGAGAACGTCGTAAAGATGCTTTTCAGGAAAATTGAGCATCACGATGCTGCGATCCCGCGCCGGGAAGATGGATTCCTTGAGCCACTGCATGCTGTTTACAGGTGCGAGCCAATGATCAGGGAATCAAAAAAAGCAATCGAAAGCGGTAAAACTATAATCCTTGCTCCGATATTCAGTCTGGATGTCAATTATATCGGAATGGATGATATCAGGAGAATAGACCCGGATCTAAGAACATTTATGAATGTAAATACACCAGAGGATATACAGAAATTGATTTTTGAAAAAAATTTCAAACCCGCCTGATCTGCATCTCACGTTTCTTGGGCTGCAATTGAAGGAGCAGCGCTTTGAGTTTGGCGTCGTCTATCTTTGTCTCAAGCCTTCTACTCTGAGCCAGTGCGATCAGCTGTGCCTCCACACTTGCCACAAGTTCAGGTTTTGTCATCTTGAGAGTATTCAACCTCTCTCTTGCTTCTGGCGTCAACAACTGGCGCAGGATTGCCTGCTTTTTTGCTTCAAACTCAGCGCGTGCCTGTTCCTGCTGGGCTGCCTGGGCGTTGTATTGCTGCTGCTGCAACTGCTCAAGCCTGCGTCTTTTTATCTCTTCAATATCCTCTTCCATATCTAATATTTAGCGATCGCTGGATTTGTTTTGATAAGTTCTAATTTGACTTCGTTCGCTGCATTATCTAAGAACGTCTGACCTGATTGTGAAATTGTCCTGCCTGTTTTTTGTATCTTAATGAACCCTGCTTTCTCAAGCTGCTGCAGCGCTTCTCTTGCAATCGATCCGCTTCCTTTTGAGAAATGCACGGGCGTCACTCCATTCCTGTGCCGTCCGCCATAGAAACTCCGGATACGTGAGACACCAACAGGTCCATCGATGTAAATGCGTCTCAGTATAGAAGCGCATCTTACAAACCACCAGTCTGCGTTATCAGGCGAAAGCTCTTTATAGGCACCTGTCTTGGCAAAACTTGCCCATTCAGGGGGTCTGGTTTTCTGTTCATTTTTTAACTTTTGTGCTACATTATTTATAAGCATATATGCAGGCACGTCATATACAGTTGTCAATGTTTGTCCTCCATAAAATTATCTTTATACATAATGGATTTTCAGTTCCTCGATTTAATTCAGGGGTCTCATTTATTTGTCGTATAGTATTTACTCTTTTCGGCGAAATACGGCTGTATTCCCCCTCACATCAATATTTTTGTTTTTCAACTGTTTTTTAAGTTCTTCAACAATCTTCTCGATGCCCGATTTGCCGACATTGATAACAGGCTCGAGGAGAGACGCTCCTGCTTTGTATTCTTGCTTGTTCATATTGACCTCAATACTATATTCCCCCCACTATCTTTATATCAGCCCTTTCAATCTCATATTCAAACCACAGAGTAGGTTTTGGGGAAAGCCCGACCATTCTTATGAAATTCTTATCATTTTCAGATTTTATCTCTATCATGCCGTCAAAAAGCTGCTTTAATGTAGCAACAGCCTGTTCATCGTGCATGCCGCTACCAACTACGTATATTCCCAGAGCCCCTGCTGCTTTGATGCGTCCGGTAAAAACATGAGTAAATCTGAAAACGGTCTGGATATTTGAATACATCAATATTGTGGAAAGTGAATTAATATGAAGCTGAATTCTTCGGATATTCTTTTTCATAAGGAATTCCTCAAAAAACTGACTTATTTTCACGCCTATTCCAGTCAAGTCAACAGGGCTGTTCGCTATTTTAATGTTCTCATTCTCAACTGCTGTGCCACCAAGCGTTTTTGTGACACAGTCCACTATCCCGATCTTGGAAAGCGGAATTGTTAATTTGTTTTTATTGAACCATTCCATGATATGAGCTGCTGATTCATGTGTAGTTACTGTTATCACTGCGTTTTCTTTTTTCGCGGCGCCGTGATACATTAAGCGATACAGGATAACATCCTTTCCGCTCATGGGAGGGGCGATCAGCATGATATTCGAGCCTTTTTTTATACCACCTGTCGCATTATCCAGTTCTTTGATACCTGTTGTGTAGTCATACATTATTTCACAAGCTGTATTCCCCTGCCCAGAATCCAGTAGCCGATCAATCCCATTATAAACAGGTAGCCTGTAGAATAAATAGACTGAATAATGGAGCTAAAGAATGGAAGAAGCGCCTGGCTGATTGCCCTGTTTACATCAGGTACGCCTGCACTACCTGAGGAGACTTCAGGAAGTGCTGGTGATGGATATGGGGATTTCAGAAGGCTGTATGCCTGGAAAAATGTATAAAGCAGCATAGCAAGACCAATAGCAATAAGAACAATGCCAAGCGTTTTTAGATGTTTCTCCTGCATCTGCATACTTATTACAATATTCTTGATTGTATTTAAAAATTTCTACGAGGCAGGCGCAGGAGCACAATCGAATAACGTAAGCAGAGATAAGATTAAGCGGCTTTCTGCCTTTAACTGTATATCACAAATACGAGGACGATTATCACAACCACGTTGTTTTTACCACAGATGCTGATGGGAACTATACATATACGCAGGACATATCCAGAAAGCATGTTGTTTTCATCCAGCCAAGAGCGGGTACCATAATCATCAACGCTACAGGAGGGGACTGCGCTTTAACTCCAGTAGGCACATGGACTCAAGCCACCATGACATGTAAACTTAATACTGATTTAACTGAAACAATCCAGATAGATAGCGATGGTATAACCCTTGATGGCGACGGACGCACCTCAACCGGCTCAATCACAGGCAGCGGTGTTTACCTTCCAGGAAGAACAGGCGTAACTGTAAAAAACATAAATATAAAAAATTTTACAAATGGCATTTTGCTTGACAATAATTCGATAAATAATAATGTCAGTGGTAACAATGCATCAAACAACGATGGTGGCATCTATCTGGACAATTCCAGCAACAACACGCTGAGCGGCAACAATATATCGAATGACATTGGCGGCATCTTTATGATAATCTCCTATAACAACCTCATCTACAACAACTACTTCAACAATACACTCAATGCTGTCGACGATGGAAATAATACATATCGCATTTGGTGGAGACTACGAACCTTTAACACCAATCGCTGCCAGGGTTCCAGTGCTTTCACTGATTGGAATGATAGTGATATCCGGGTTACTGGCAGTGACTGCTGTAAGTAGCATCAGAAAGCTATTATAATTTTTTTACAGCCTCTATCAATGCAATCAAAAACTTATATGTAATGCAGAGTTACATATTGCTATATAGTAAAATATTGCTACATAGTAAAAGGAGATATTATTCATGGCGAGAGCCGCGAGCGTGGTGATAACATGAAAATGATACCGACCGGAATAAAGGGCCTTGACATGGTTCTTAATGGAGGATTTAACCATCCATCCACTGTTTTAGTTGCAGGCACAGCAGGAGCAGGCAAAACTACATTAGCTATGCAGTCGCTTTTCAATGCAGCACGGGAAGGAGAGACGTGTCTATTCATATCAGCCATCTCAGAACCTGTCGCTATGATGGAGAGCTTCGTATCCAGTTATTCCTTTTTTGATTATTCTTTACTTGAAAAGAAGAAAATAAGGCTGTTCAATATCGAAGAGAACCTGCTCAGGGCAGGTGCGGCTGAGATTTTAAAATTCATTGAAGAAAAGATACAGATGTACAAGCCAGGCATACTTGCTATCGACCCTGTCACTGTACTTGCAGAAGCAAGAGAAAACAGATTTGAACAGCGGCTCTTTCTTTTTGAGTTTCTCACACGAATGAAAAGCTGGAACCTGCTCGTTCTTCTTACAGGCGAGTTCGCTATGGAAAGTTTGAAACAGAGTCCTGCAAGCTATCTTGTGGATTGTGTTATATATCTCTCTGAAGACTTTATAGAGGACAAAAGCGAGCGATATTTGAGCGTAATAAAGATGCGCGGGAGAAACTATATTTCGGGAAGGCATACTTATAAATTGGACAATAAGGGAATTTTTGTATTCCCAAGGTCTCTCCCAGAGCCAGAGTTCAGAAAACCTATTTCCACTACCAAGATAAGCACTGGCGTGGAAGGTCTGGACAGTATGCTCAAAGGCGGTCTGCTAAAGGACAGCGTAATATTATTTTCAGGAAGCCCTGGTACAGGCAAAACCATTTTTGGTCTCCATTTTATATATGAAGGTGCGAGCAAAAAAGAGCCTGGTTTGATCATTTCATTTGAGGAATGGCCAGATAAGTTGATACGAACTGCGAATTCTTTCGGGTGGGATTTTGCGACACTCGAAAAAGAAGGTAAGGTCAGATTCCTGTATTTCTCTCCTGTGTTATTCCATGCTGATGAACATGCGATGCTGATAAAGGAGACATTGAAAAAATATAATATCAAGAGAGTATTTTTTGATGCAGTCGGTAATTTAGAGACAGCCCTACCTGACGCTATAAAAAGAAGGGACTACATTCATGCTCTTACGAGTTATTTCTCATCGCAGGAGGTGACAACGCTTCTGACAAGTGAGATACCCGAACTCTTCGGTGCAGTGCGTTTAACTCTTGAAGCTCTTTCAGGTACTTTCGATGTTATAGTATTGCTCAGGCACGTTGAAATCGAGGGTCAAATGAAAAAAGCACTGAGCGTTTTAAAATCCAGAGGTACGGACCATGATAAGGAGATACGGGAGTTTGAAATAACAACTAAAGGAATAGAAGTAAAGGTCGCTTTAAAAGGGTTTGAGAACGTACTTGCAGGCATGGCAAGAAGACCTCCTTCAGATATATTCAAAGATATGTTCGGAGGCAAAAAGCCGTGATATCTTTTTTAATAGCGCTGTGGATAATTTCATTGTTCCCCTTGCTTCTGCTGCCTTATGGTATAGCCAAATTCTATCAGCGCACTTTTAAAAGAAGCACATACTCCTATACTTTTTTAGTATCTCTTGTTCTGTATATAGCTTCTTCGCTACAGTACTTTTATAATTTTTCTACAGCTAACTGGTTTTTCGCTCTTGCAGGTGTGCTCCTTGGAGGTGCGAGCTTTCGATTGCATCATGTTATGACCAAAAGGTGGAAATGATACTTAATTTTATCCTCTTCTTCATTGGTATCCTGGGATTTATTGTCCTTTACATGGTACTGGCACACCTCAGCGCACGTATGGGTGAAGGATTGAGGCTACCGAAGTATTACCTGTTATATTATATTTCCATTTTAGCTCTGATTTTAGCCCTGCCTGTCGGCTGGTCAATCCATTATGAGGAAAACGGTTCGCAGGATATTCTCTTTGCCCTGCTCACAACAGGGAATGCTGTTGCTCTTGCTGCTTCTTATAAATACTGGTGGTGGTTAAAAAATGAACTTGTATATAAAAGAGGTAAATAAGATGATTAAGAAAATAATGGTCGTAGATGATGAACCCGATACAGTGGATCTGGTAAAACTTGTACTTGAAACAGAAGGTTTCGAAGTGATGACCGCTTTTAGCGGGAGCGAATGCCTTAAGAAGCTTGCCATTGAAAAGCCGGATGCTGTGCTTCTTGACATAATGATGCCTGAGATGGACGGCTGGGAAATATTCAAAAGGATTCGAGAGATATACGAAGATCTGCCTGTAGCCATGCTGACTGTAAGGAATCAGGATATCGATAAAATGCTTGGACTGCATGTGCTTAAAGCAGATGATTATATCACTAAACCTTTCGGAAGAAAAGAGTTAGTGGAACGGGTCAAAAAGCTGGTAAAAGTGTGAAAAGCCTGAGCATAACACAGAAATTAGTAATATCCCTGATAATAATATCTATTCCGCCCTATGCTGTAATAAGCTATATCAATTATTCCGCAGAAAAGGACGCCCTTGAAAAAAAGGTATTTGATGACCTGAATGCCCTTGTCGAGGCAAAGAGCACGCATATATCAACTGTAGTGGATTTCAGGATAGAACAGGTAAGGGAGATTTCCACTTCAAGCTTCCTGCAAGAAATAGAGACCCGAAGCACGGGAAGGATGAATCTCAACCTCCTGAGAATAAGAAACGAAATCCCGGAATTTTTTGAGCTTTCTGCGCTTGACATAAATGGAACTGTAGCGGCTTCTACTGAAAACAGTCTGATAAATAAGAACTATTCAAATGAAGATTTTTTTAAGAAAGCTAAAGAAAAACAGTATATTGGCAACATCGATTATTATGACAACAATACTGGATATATAGTATCGTGTCCTGTATTTGACAGAAGTACAGGCGAACTCATAGGAGTTATTGCAGTAAGTATTTATCCAGGTGTTATATATGATGTTACAGACGATTACACTGGTCTTGGGAAAAGCGGTGAATCCCTCCTTGTTCAAAAAAGAGGGAATGAGGTCGTTTTTTTGAACCCACTGCGCCACAATAAAAGTGCAGCTCTGCATCTTAAGCTTCCCACGAATTCTAATCTGGGTTTGCCTGCGATCTTAGCTGCAAACGGGGAAAATGGCACAATAAGAGCACCTGACTATAAAGGAGAAGAGGTTTTTGCAGCATACACGTATATCCCTGTTACAGGCTGGGGGCTGGTGGTAAAGATAGATTCCTCTGAAGCATTGATGCCCCTGACCAGATTCGCTGAGACCCTTTTTGCACTGGGTATATTTTATTTCGCTGTGGTGGCAGTACTGGCGTATATTCTTGGAAGACGACTCACAGCTCCGCTTGTAAGACTTTCAAACGCTTCAAAAAAAGTAGCTAAAGGCTATCTGACGGTCCAGATAGAGCCTGAGAGCAGCGATGAAATTGGAGAACTTGCACAATCTTTTAATATAATGGTAAAAGAATTAAAAGGATTATATGAAAGTCTTGAACAGAAGGTAAAGGAAAGAACAACTGATCTAAACAGGAAAAACCTTGAGCTTGCTGCGCTCATCAAAACGAATCAGAGCATTTCAAGCGGCCTTGATTTAAACAGGATTCTTGATGCAGCAGTAAAGGAAGCCGTAAGAATCGTCGATGTCTCTTACTGCTCTATCATGCTTGTAGAAAAAGGAAAAAAATATGGGACCGTAGCTTCTGAATACAGCCGCAGGGGCGCTCTAAAACCGGCTCTTGGAGAGATATTGTATCTTAATGACAGTCCCATGCTGAATAAAGCATATCAAGAGAAGCAGTATGTGTTAGTGGCAGATGCACAGAAGGCAGAGCTGTCCCCAAAAGAGAGAGAGATGGCAAAAAGGCTGAATATAAGGTCTATCCTGATAGTGCCGTTAGTTCTTGGGGAAAATACGCTGGGAACGCTGAATCTGAGCAGTCTTGACGAAATAAAGGAATTTACAGAGGAAGAAACCAGCATCTGCCAGACCATTGCAAACCAGGTGGCAATAGCTATTGAGAACGCATATTTGTACTCAGAGCTCAAGTACCATGATCAGAATTTAGAAACACTTTTTGAAATAGACAGAGTGGTGAGCCTGTCTTTAGATATAGATGAACTATTAAAAGAGGCGATTGCAAAAACCATCCAGGTAACATCGTCTGATGCAGGCTGGATTTATTTACTTGAAGGGGGTGGCGAAATACTGAGTCTGCGGACTTACGCAGGCATATCGCAGGAGCTTGCACAGGCGGCTTCAAAATTGACAGTTGAGCAGGGAGTATCAGGGATGGCGGTTAAATCTGGAAAGCCTGTAACTCTTGATATCGAGGAGTTCCCGAGCAAGAGGTTAGCCCAGATTATGGTCAAAGATGGCATAGTATCTCTTGCAGGCATCCCGCTTGCATCAAAAGGAAAGGTTATTGGCGCCATGGTTCTTTCAAGCCGAAAGCGCAGGATATTTTCAAAAGATGATATCGATGTGCTTTCTTCAATAGGCAGTTCAATCGGGGTGGCTGTTGAAAATGCCAGCTTATATTCAGAGCTTAAGCGCCATAATCAGACGATGGAGATACTTTTTGAAATAGACAGAGTTGTGAGTCAGTCTTTAGACCTTAATGAGATATTTAAAGAAGCCCTTGCCAAGACCATCCAGATGACATTTTCTGATGTGGGTTCGATCTATTTACTTGATGAAGAGGCAAAAAAGCTGAAAATGGAGACATACATAGGACTCTCAGAGACTTTTGCAAAGGCTGTTTCAGAAATAAAAGTAGGTGACGGGATCGCAGGCGGTGCTGCTGAAACTAAAAAACCCTTTATCACTGATATATACCATTATCCAAGCCCTGAGCTTCTGCCCGACCTTAAAAAAGAAGGTCTTGTTACACTCGTGGGTGTGCCGCTCATGGCTAAAGGAAAGGTTGTAGGAGCTATGAACCTTGCAAACAGAAGTCAGAGGGTGTTCACAAAGGAAGATATCGACGTCTTAGCCTCAATAGGAGGTCAGATAGGGGTGGCTATTGAAAATGCAAGATTATATCAGGAATCCAGAATCTCTTACGAAAAACTGCAGGCTGCCTATGAAGAACTTCAATCCCTTGACAAAATGAAGAGCGAGTTCCTTTCAAATGTTTCTCATGAACTCAAGACCCCGCTTGTCTCGATACGTGGATACAGCGAATTGATGTATGATGAAAAACTGGGCATCATACCGCGGACGCAGAAGAAAGCTCTGGAAGCCATAATCAGGAACACTGACAGGCTTACCAGACTGATTGACAGTCTCCTGTTTTTGAGCGTCCAGCAGATTGGAAAAACCGAGCTCAAGATGAAAGCGCAGTTCATTGATGAAATAATAACTGCTTCTGTAGCAGATATGAGGGTTCAGGCAGAGAGAAAGAACCTGAGCCTTACAAAAGATGTGCCATCAGAGCTTGAGGTCCTGGGTGACAGGGATAGGCTGACAGAGGTGTTCCTGAACCTCATAGACAATGCTATAAAATTCACATCCTCAGGCGGCAGTATTACTATTAAGGCATGGGATGAATATGATGGTGCACATATAACTGTGGCTGATACAGGGATAGGCGTCCCGGAGAACGTGATGCCCTACCTGTTCCAGAGATTTTATCAGGCTGATGCCTCTATAACCAGAAAATATGGTGGCACAGGTCTTGGACTTTATATATGCAAAAGCATTGTTGATGCTCACAGAGGCGAAATCTGGATAGAGAGCAAAGTAGGGGTTGGAACTACTGTGCATATCAGGCTGCACAAGAGATAACGATAATCTTAAGTGGTATCGATACTATAAACCTGAACCACTGGGCTCGTGGTCTAGTCGGCTATGACGTCGCTCTCACACAGCGGAGATCCTGAGTTCGATTCTCAGCGGGCCCACTATTGTTATGATTTTTTAGTTTGGATGGTTTGGTAACTAATTACTTATTGAATGTTACAGGAGAAAACCCTATTTTTTCATTGAACACCCTTTCTGCCGCAATATCTATCTCGATCATGAATATCTCAATCACCATGAAAGCCTGCGCTTTTTTTCTGATACAGCCCATCGTAATCCCTTTATTATTACCAGCAGCCGCATGAAGATGTATTTTGGGTGCGCCATTCTCCCAGAATATATTGCCGACGCCTATTACCTCGCGCGCGTCATCGAATGTCGACCATACGGTCGTGGGAGGAATAGCTTTCTCTTTTGGTCCTGTAACTAACTGTGCGCTTCCGAGCGCTCCAAGCATTATAAAAAAAGCCGAGCTTATACCCTCTTTAACAGCAAGCCCAGAAAGTTCACTGAGCAGGTCTTCATCATGTTCGACTCGTACAGCGAATACCCGTTTTATTGAGCCTGTTCGATAATCCATGGGTCACCAGGGAGATGATTGCAATACATCGCTTGCAGCCTCGACACCTGCGCCCATCTTCTTAACGACATCGTTTTTATGAAGTACGATCTCTAAGGCTTGCACAGTGCTTAAGATGTCAAGCTTGCTGATATTGCCCATGCTGCCTATCCTGAAGATTTTCCCTTCAAGCGCTCCCTGCCCGCCTGAGACCTGGACACCAAGCTCCTTCATGCCGCCGCGCAGCCTCTTGTCATCGATGCCTGTGGGTATGTTCATGGCTGTGACAGTATTTGAGTACCTGCTGTATTTATTCAATCGCGGGAACATCT